>NZ_JBNCOG010000027.1:0-47650 GCF_051280745.1 Nocardioides ureilyticus
CCCCCCCCCCCCCCCCCCCCCCCCCCCCCCCCCCCCCCCCCCCCCCCCCCCCCCCCCCCCCCCCCCCCCCCCCCCCCCCCCCCCCCCCCCCCCCCCCCCCCCCCCGCCCCCGGCGCGGGGCGGGCTCGGCGGAGGCCATGGGGTCGATTGAAGCAAACGGCCGCGCACTAGGTTGGCCGGCATGGAGGACGGCGGCTGGTTCGCGCGCAACACCCACCACTGGAACGACTGGTCGCTCGCCGACCTCGTCGCGGCCAAGGGCGACCGACGGGTCAGCCTCGTGGTCCCCGCACGCAACGAGGCCGGCACCGTCGGGCAGGTGGTGACCCGGCTCCGCTCGGCGCTCGTCGAGACCGTGGCGCTCGTCGACGAGGTCGTCGTCATCGACTCCGACTCCACCGACGCGACGTACGACGTGGCGACCGGCGCCGGCGCCGTGGTGCACCGGTCCGCGGAGGTCCGGCCGGACCTCGGGTCGCGCCCGGGCAAGGGAGAGGCGATGTGGAAGTCGCTCTTCGTGACCAGCGGCGACCTGATCGTCTTCATGGACGCCGACCTCGTCGAGTGGGACACCCACTTCGTGCCCGGCCTGCTCGGCCCGCTGCTGAGCCGCCCCGAGGTGGCGCTGGTCAAGGGCTACTACGAGCGTCCTGGCGCCGAGGGTCCCTACGACGGGGGCCGGGTGACCGAGCTCGTCGCCCGGCCGCTGCTGGCCCTGGAGCACCCCGAGCTCGCCGGCCTCGTCCAACCGCTGGCAGGGGAGTGGGCCGTGCGCCGCTCCCTGTTCGAGACGCTCACCGTGCCCAGCGGGTACGCCGTCGAGCTGGCGGCCCTCGTCGACACCGCCCGGACCCTCGGCGCCGACGCGATCGCCCAGGTCGACCTCGGCCGCCGGGACCACGCCCACCAGCCGCTGCTCGACCTCGGCGCGATGGCGACCCAGATCCTCGCGGCGATGGCTCGCCGGCGCGGCCGGGGTCCGGCGGGTTTCGAGACGGTCGCTGCGCGACCTCCTCAACCAGCCGGGCCTGCCGCTGGGAGACCTCCTCGCCCAGCCGACACGATCACCCTCCGCCAGTACCACCCCGGCCCGGCCGGCATCCGCCCCGTCGACCGCGACGTCCTGCTCGCCGAGCGCCCACCGGCGAGGTCGGTGGATCCCACCCCACGAGAAGACTCGCTTCGCTCGCTTCCCGCGGGGACCCCGACACGATGACGCTCCGCCTCGGACGACACCGGTTCGCCGACGACGCCACCTTGATGATGGCCATCGTCAACCGCACCCCGGACTCCTTCTACGACCGCGGGGCCACCTGGGCCGAGGACAAGGCCTTCGACCGGGTGGCGGAGGTGGTCGACCAGGGCGCCGAGATCGTCGACATCGGCGGGATCAAGGCCGCGCCCGGTGCCGAGATCGACGAGACGGAGGAGAAGCGGCGCGTCGTCGACTTCGTGGCGCGGGTGCGCGCGGCGCACCCCTCGCTCGTCATCTCGGTCGACACCTGGCGCGCGTCGGTCGGCGACGCAGTGTGCGAGGCCGGGGCCGACGTCCTCAACGACGCGTGGGGCGGCGCGGACCCGGCGCTCGTCGACGTGGCCGCGAAGCACGACGTCGCGCTCGTCTGCACCCACACGGGCGGCGCGGTGCCGCGGACCCGCCCCTACCGGGTCGAGTACGACGACGTGGTCCGGGCCGCGATCGACGACACGGTCGCCTACGCCGAGCGGGCCCTCGCCGCCGGCGTCGCGCGTGAGTCGCTGGTGATCGACCCGGCCCACGACTTCGGCAAGAACACCTTCCACTCCCTCGAGATCACCCGGCGCCTCGACGAGATGGTGGCCACCGGCTGGCCGGTGCTGGTGTCGCTGTCGAACAAGGACTTCGTCGGTGAGTCCCTGGACCTGCCGGTCGGGCAGCGGCTCACCGGCACGCTCGCCGCGACCGCGATCTGCGCCCTCGCCGGCGCCCGGATCTACCGCGTCCACGAGGTCGTCGAGACCCGGCAGGTCGTCGACATGGTCAACACCATCGCCGGGCGCCGGCGCCCGGTCCGTGCGATCCGGGGGCTGCAGTGAGCGCGCGGGTCGCGCTGGTGCCGGGCGTGCTCGCGCTGCTGCCCGAGCACGCCGGTCAGGTCGACCCGGTGGCCGAGCTCCGTGCGGCGGCGCTGGCCGCGGTCCGGTGGCTCGGCCCGGCGGTCACGGTGCTGGCCGACGCCCAGGGGGAGCGGGTCGGCCGGGCGCTGCTGGCCGAGGCGGGTCCCGACCCGGGGGCCGCCGCCGACGACCCGGCGTACCTCGTCGTCGGGAACGGCTCGGCCCGGCGGAGCGAGAAGGCGCCCGGCCACCTCGACGAGCGGTCCTTCGCCTTCGACGAGGCCCTGCGCGCCGCGCTCGTGGCCGGCGACCTCCACGGTGTCGACTGGTCCCTCGCCGGTGAGCTGTGGGCGTCGGTCGACGGCCTGCGTCGCGCCGAGGACCTGTTGCGCGGACCGGCGAGGGTCGACTACGACGACGACCCGTACGGCGTGCAGTACTGGGTGATGCGGTGGGGCAGGTGAGGGTGCTGCTCGGCCCGGAGGGCAGTGGCCTGCCGGAGCTGCCCGAGCTGTACGCCGCGCCCCGGGACTCCTGGCTGCGGGTCAACATGGTCACCACGCTCGACGGCGCCGCGACGGGGGCCGACGGACGCAGCGGCTCGATCAACAACGCCGCCGACCACCGGGTCTTCCGGACGCTCCGGGAGCTCGCCGACGTCGTCGTCGTCGGAGCCGGCACTGCCCGGGCCGAGGGTTACGGCGCCGCCGAGGTACCGATCGTGGTGGTCACTCGTCGAGGCGAGGTCCCCGAGACGCTGCGGGGCGCGGCGCCGGGCCGGGTGCTCCTGGCGACCTGTGCCGACGCCGAGCACCTCGCCGCGGCGCGGTCGCTGCTGGGCGAGGAGCACGTGCTCGTCCTCGGTGCGGAGTCCGTCGACCTGGCCCGGCTGCGGCCGGCGCTGGCCGACCGCGGCTGGCGGCAGGTGCTCTCCGAGGGTGGCCCGCAGCTGCTGCGCGCCCTGCTCGCCGCCGGGGCGGTCGACGAGGTGTGCACCACCGTCGTGCCCCGACTGGTCGCCGGGGACGGGCCGCGGATCACCGCCGGCGCACCGGTCGACGTACCGCTCACGTTGCGGCTCCTCCTGGAGGAGGACGGCACGCTGCTGGCCCGGTGGTTCCTCGGCTGAGCTGGGCGTCCTCGCGACAGCCGCGCGATCACTCGGCGGCCGGTGCCTCCGGCTGCTGCTCGGTGGGCTGCGGCGCCACCGCGGTGAGGAACGCATCGGGGAACGCCTCGCGCAGCACGGCGAGGTACTCCTCCAGGCCGGCCCGGTCGAGGTCGATGGTGTCCACCCGGACGGCAGACGCACCGAGGTCGACGACGAGCTGGTAGGCCGTGCCCTCGCTCTGCGCCGGCACGTCGGCCACGAGCGCGGCCTCCTCGGCGGCGGCCTGCGCCGGCTCCGGCGCGGAGTCGGCCTCGGTCTCGTCGACCTCGCACTCCCAGCCGCGCTCGGCCGCGTCGGCGCACTGCGGCGCGGGCTCCGGCGCGGGCTCCGGCTTCGGGTCCGTGCCGGGCTCCGGCGTGGGCGTGGGCGTGGGCGTAGGTGTGGGTTCGGGCCCCGGGGTGGGCTCCGTGTCCGGCTCCGGGGTGGGCTCCGTGTCCGGCTCCGGGGTGGGCTCGGGAGCGGGGTCCGTGCCCGGCTGCGGCTCGGGCTCCGGCTCGGGCTTCGGTCCGGGCTTCGGTCCGGGCTTCGGCTCGGGCTTCGGCTCGAGTCCGCCCTGCGGCGCCCGGGTGTCCTCGTCGGTGCGGTCAGGACCGGCCTGGTCGGGCTCGTCGGCCTCGACCGGCGTGGGGCTCGGCGCGCCAGCCGCGCCCGAGGGTGCCGAGACGTGGTCCGGCGCCGGCACGTAGGAGCGCATGGGCGCGATGTCGGGGTGGCTGTACGACGACGGGAAGACCAGCTGCGGCGGGGGCGCGGTCCGCGGTGCGACGTCGGCGACGACCGGCGGCGGGAAGGCCTCGAGCGCGGGCGCGACCTCGACCGGGGCCGGACCCGACGGCTCGGTCGGCTGCGTGGCTGCAGCCTGCTCGAGGGACGGGCGCGCGTCGACGTACCCGAGCCCGGAGCCGGCGCCGACCGCGAACGCGGCGGCGATGACGAGTGCCGGTGTCCTGGTCATGAGGGCAGCCTAGGAGAGATATGGCGCGAGCGGGCATCGGCGGGGAGATCGGATGGGGAACAGCGAGTGCACGGAGCGAGTGGCGTCGACATCGCGCCGGAGGTACCCATTCCTCGTCCGGGAACACCACGCGTCCGCAGATTGTTCGCGACCGGTATGACCCCCACCCCGGTCGGCGACGACTCCCGCCGTGTGTCGCTCCTGCTGGGCCTGCTCTTCGGCCTCGCCGGCATGGGGTCCTCGTCGGCTGCCATCGCGCTCCCGCTGATGGGGCAGGACTTCGGGGTGGGTGTCGGCGTGGCCACGTGGTCGATCAGCCTCTACGCCCTCATGCTCGCGGTGACCACCGCCGTCTACGGCCGGATCTCCGACCTGGTCGGGGTCCGGCTGCCGCTCCTCGTCGGCATCGGGCTGATGACGACCGGTGCGGTCGTCGCCGCGCTCGCCCCGACCTACGGCGTGCACCTCGGTGCACGGCTCTTCCAGGGCGCTGGCGCTGCCGCCGTGCCCACGCTCGGCGTCGCCGTGCTGAGCGGACGGTACGACGGGGCGGTCCGCGGCCTCGCGCTCGGCCGGCTCGCCGGGATGGCCGCCGCCGTCAGCTGTCTCGGGCCGCTCGTCGGTGGCCTGGTCGAGCACGCCCTGGGCTGGCGTGCCGTCATGGCGCTGCCGATCCTCGGCGTGCTGGTGCTGCCGCTCCTGTGGCGGGCGCTGACCGGTGAGGGCAGCGGCGCGAGCCTCGACATCCTCGGCGCGGTGCTCGTGGCGGGTACGGCCGGCGGGCTGGTCCTGCTGATCCAGTCACCCTCCACGGGCCTGGTGGTCGCGCTGGTCGGCGCCCTGCTGCTGGTCCTCGGGGCGCCGCTGGTGGCGCTGCGGGTGAGGCGCCGCCCGCACGGCTTCCTGCCGCGCTCGGTGGTGCAGAACCCGACGGTCGTCCGCAGCGCGGTCGCCGCGGCCGCGGTGCCGGCGGCGTGGTTCGCCCTCCTCGTCGGTGCGCCGGCCGTGCTGGTGGCAGCGGGGTGGGCGCCGTGGCAGGTGGGCGCCCTGCTCGTCCCGAGCGCGGTGATCGCCCTCGTGGTGCCGCGGTTCACCGGGCCGCTGCTCACCCGCGTCGGTGGCCCGGTCGCCCTCGCCCTCTCCGGGGTGACGGCGTCGGTCGCGATGGTCCTCGCGGCGCTCGGCACCGCGGCGGTGGGCCACGGGTGGGTCGGCCCCGCCGTCCTCGTGGTCGCGGTGGTGCTCGTGACGGTCGCCTTCGGCCTCGGGCAGCCGGCGCTCACGGCGTCGGTCGGCGACGCGGTGGAGCCCGACGTGCGCGGTGTGGCGCTCGGGGTGGCGACCCTGCTCTTCCTCGTCGGTGGCAGCGTCGGCTCCGCCATGGTCGGCGGGGTGGGCGACGTCCTCGGCATCCCCGCCTCGCTCCTCGTCCTCGCCGTCCTGCCGCTGCTCGGCCTGATCGCCCTGGTGCCCGAGCTGCGCCGATCCTCGACGGCGCAGCCGGCGGGCGACGCCACGGGCGACCCCGCGGCCGACCCGGTGGAGGACTGAGAGAGCGACGGCCGCCCGACCGCCGGTCTGCGACGATGACGGGCGTGAGCCAGGGCATGCAGGTCGGTATGACGCTTCCGGTGATGGAGCCGGACCTGTGGGAGCACGGCGCCGGCACGCTCGAGGCCTGGGCGAGGGCCGTCGACGACGGGCCGTTCGGGTCCCTGTGCTTCGGCGAGCGGGTCGCGTTCGACAACCCCGAGACCCTCACCCTGCTCGGCGCGGTCAGCGCCTGGACGACCGGCGTACGACTGGTCACGACGGTGGTCGTGCCCCAGCTCCACGACCCGGTCCTGCTCGCGAAGGCACTGGCCACCGGTGACCGGCTCTGCGGCGGGCGGCTGACGGTCGGCGTCGGTGTCGGTGGCCGCGAGGAGGACTACCGCGCGGTCGGCGCCGACCCCGCCACCCAGCGGATCCGCGACCTGGCCGACCGCGTGGCCACGATGCGGCGGGTCTGGGCGGGGGAGCGGCCGACCGACTCGGTGCGCCCCGTGGGGCCGCCGCCGGTCCAGGACGGCGGCCCGGAGGTCCTGGTCGGCACGATGGGCCCGCGCACCGTCCACGACGCCGCCCGGTGGGCAGACGGGCTGGCCGGCGTGACCCTCGACCTGGACCTCGATGCGGTGGGCCGGCTCTTCGACCTCGCCCGCGAGGCCTGGGCGGAGCAGGGCCGCGGCCGACCGCGACTGGCGACGTCGTTCTGGTTCGCCCTCGAGCCCTCGGACCGCGGGGGCGACGGGCCACCGGACGGAGCCGCGCGGGCCCAGGTCCACCGGCACCTGCGGCACTACATGAACTGGCTGCCCGCGGACCTCGTCGATGCCATGGCGCCCACCACCGGCTTCGCCGGCACCCCGCAGCAGCTCGCCGACACGCTGCGCCGCTTCGAGGACCTCGGTGCCGACGAGGTCCACCTGATCCCGACCGCCTCCGACCCCCGCCAGGTCGAGGCCGTGGCGGAGGTCGTCGCAGGCCTCGCCGGACCGGTCGGATGACCGGCCGGACCACGGGTCGGACCACGGGTCGGACCGGCCGGTGACCTGGGCCCGCGCGGCGCTGATCAGCGTCTGCTTCGTCGCGCTGCTGTGGGCGGTGGAGGTCCTCGACGTGCTCTGGAGCCGCGACCTCGACCTGTACGGCGTGCGCCCGCGCGAGGGTGAGGGGCTGACGGGCGTGGCCCTCGCGCCGCTGCTCCACGCCGGCTGGGACCACCTGATCGGCAACACCCTGCCGGTGCTCGTCCTCGGCTTCCTCGTGCTCGCGGCCGGCATCGGCCGCGGGCTGGCCGTCACGGCGGTGATCTGGCTGGTCGGCGGGCTCGGCGTTTGGCTGACCGCCCCGGCCGCGACCCTGCACGTCGGCGCCTCGGTGCTGGTCTTCGGCTGGCTGGTCTACCTCATGGTGCGGGGCGCCTACACCCGCAACGTCGGGGAGATCATCCTCGGGCTCACGCTCTTCATGATGTACGGCGGGATCCTGCTCGGAGTGCTCCCCGGCCAGCCGGGGATCTCCTGGCAGGGGCACCTCTTCGGCGCGGTCGGCGGGGCGCTGGCGGCCGCGATGGTCGACCGGCGCCGCTGGACCCGGCAGGCGCCACCGGCCGGGTGGTCACGGCTCTAGGCTTCCCCCGTGCGAGAGGACAGGGGATCGGCCCATGGCTGAGGACACCTTCGCCGGCGAGCTCGAGGCCGTCGAGCGGGACGCCGCCGAGCAGCGCCGGCTGGCCGGACGGCTGGACCGGGGCAAGGCCGCCGTCGCCGCGGCCGAGGCGGCCGTGACCGGGGCCCGGGCCCGGCTGGTGGCCGAGTCGCCCGACGTCGCCAGGCTCGAGACCTTCAGCCCCACGCGGATCTGGGCCGGCCTCCGCGGCAGCCGGGAGGTCGACCTCGATCGCGAGCGCGCCGAGGAGCAGGCGGCCGAGTACGCCGTGGCGCAGGCCGAGGCCGAGCGGCTCCGGGCCCGCGCCGAGGTGGAGCTGGCCGCGCGACGGGAGCAGCTGGTGGCCGGCTCCTGAGCGTCTCCGGGCCGGTCGGGGTGGCTCAGCCGAGGGCGCGGGCCAGCGCACCCACCTGCTCCAGCGGCGCGTCGTACCCGGGGAAGTAGGCGCACACCCGGTCGGCGACGTCGCCGAAGCGGCGGTGCAGCTCCGCGGCGCACTCCTCGGGCGTCCCCACCACGGCCAGCGTGTGCAGCATGTCCTCGGTGACCAGCTCGATCATCGCCCCGACGTCCCCGGTCTTGGAGAGCCGGTTGAGCTCCGGCTGGACGTCGGCCCAGCCCTCCACCTCGAGCACGGGGCGGTACGCCGGGGTGGAGCCGTAGAAGGCCAGCAGCCCGCGGACGCCGAGGGAGGCAGCCCGCTGCTCCTCCGGGGTGCGGCCCATCGCCACGATCGCCTGCGGGTGGATCCGGAACCGCGGCGAGGCCGGCGTGCCGAGCGCCGGCAGCGTCCGCTCGCGGAAGTGCCGGTGACTGTGGAAGGGCATCACCAGCAGGCCGTCGGCCACCTCGCCGGCCGTGCGGGTCATCAGCGGGCCGAGGGCGCCGAGGAGGACGGGCGGGGGGCCGTGCGGGTTCGGGCCGGGCACGAAGGTCGGCGGCATCAGCGTGTGCCGGGTGTGCTCGCCACGGAAGTCGAGCCGGGTGCCGTCCTGCCAGGCCGAGAGGATCGCCTTGACGGCCAGCACGATCTCCCGCATCCGGGCGGCCGGCGGCGACCAGGTCGCGCCGTACCGGTTCTCCACGTGCGGCTTGATCTGCGAGCCGAGACCGAGACGGAACCGGCCGCCCGACATCAGCTGCAGGTCCCACGCGGTGTGCGCGAGGTGCATGGGGGAGCGCGGCATCGCGATGGCGACGTTGGTCATCAGGTCGGTCTCGACGCCGGTCGCCGCCGCGGCCGCGAGCGGCAGGAAGACGTCGTGCGGGCCCTCGAACGTGAAGAGCCCCGCCACGCCCGCGCCGACCAGCTCCCGCGCCCGCGCTGCGGCGCCGTCGGGCCGGCCGTCGAGCTGCACGTCGAGGAGCACCCGCGGAACCTAGCCGCCGCCCCACTCCCGGGTCCACGCCACTCCCACCCCGGCGGGGAGGGTCAGACGGGCACGCGGCGGTCGAGGAGGACGGCGCCGACGCCGGCGACCACCCACACCGAGGCGATGGTGAGCAGCGCCGCGCGGAAGCCAGCGCCCCCGCCGCCGTACGCCGCCATCAGCGCCACGCTGAGCGCGGACCCGACCGTGAAGCCGAGGTAGCGCAGGACCTGGTTGAACGCCATGGCCGACCCGGTCTCCGCAGCCGGCACGTGCGGCACCATCAGCACGGCCAGCGACGAGAACGTGAAGCCGCTGCCGGCGCCACCGAGCGCCATCACGGCCAGCGCCTGCCAGAGGTGGTCGTGCCACACCGCGAGCGCGAGGGTCGCGCCGAGGAACATCAGGCATCCGGTCGGCAGCAGCACCGCCGGGCCGACGCGCGCGGCGACCACCCGAGCGAGCTGGTTGCCGAGGACGGACATCAGCGCGTACGGCACCAGGACCGTCCCCGCGACCAGCACGGACATCCCCAGGCCGAAGCCCGGCCCGTCGGCGCGGACCAGCACGACGACGAGGGTGAGCAGCGAGTACATCCCCAGGCCGGCGATCGGCGCGACGAGGTTGGGCGCGGCGATGCCGGGGCGGACGGCGAGCCGCAGGTCGACCAGCGGGTGCGGCCGGCGCAGCGTCCACGCCACCCACGCCACGAGGCCCACGAGGCCGGCCACCCCGAGTGCCAAGGTGCGCGGCGACGTCCAGCCCCACACCTCGCCCTGCGAGACGGCCAGGAGCGCGGCCAGCATGGCGGCCGACAGACCCACGGCGCCCGACCAGTCGACGCGTGCGCCCTCGAGGGTGGGCGCCTGCGGCACGAAGCGCCACGCCATCAGCCAGGAGGCGGCGGTGAGCGCCGCGCCGAAGAGGTACGCCGCGGCGAGGCCGCCGACCTCGGCGACCAGGGCGGTCAGGGGATAGCCGAGGCCGGCGCCCGCGACGGTCGTCACCGAGAGCAGGGCCACCGCCCGGGCGAGGCGCTCGCCGGTCATCTCGTCGCGGGCGACGGCGATGGCCAGCGGGAGGAGCGCCAGGCCGACGCCCTGCATCGCCCGCGCGGCGACCAGGAGCCCGAAGGAGCCGAGCGGCACCGCGGCCGTGGCGAGGACCATGCCGAGGGTCACGGTGGCCAGGCCGGCGAGGATCGTCGGCCGCCGCAGCCGGCCGCTCGCGAAGCGCCCGACCACCGGCGTCGACACGGCGCCCGCCAGCAGCGCGGCGGTCAGCGACCACTGCGCCGTGGTGAGTCGCACGTCGAAGTCGGCGGCCACCGACGGCACCAGCGGCGCCCCGAGGCTGCTGGCGACGGCGGTGAGCGTGGTGAGCAGGACCAGCGTGGTGAGCAGGAGGTTCTCCGACCTCCGGGAGACGGCTACTTCGCGGCCTTCCGCGCCCGGCTGGCGATCTTGGCGCGCTCGTTCGCGTCGAGGATCACCTTGCGGATGCGGACCATCTCCGGGGTCACCTCGACGCACTCGTCGTCGCGGCAGAACTCCAGGCACTGCTCGAGCGAGAGCTTCTTCGGCGGGATCAGCTTCTCGAAGTTGTCGGAGGTGGCGGACCGGATGTTGGTCTGCTGCTTCTCCTTGGTGATGTTGACGTCCATGTCGTCGGCGCGGGAGTTCTCGCCGACGATCATGCCCTCGTAGACCTCCGTGGCCGGCTCGACGAACATCACGCCGCGCTCCTGCAGCGAGGTCATGGCGTACGCCGTCGCGGCACCCTTGCGGTCGGCGACGAGCGAGCCGTTGTTGCGCGAGCGGATCTCGCCGGCCCACGGCTCGTACTTCTCGAAGATGTGGTGCGCGATGCCGGTGCCGCGCGTCACGGTGAGGAACTCGGTCCGGAAGCCGATGAGGCCACGCGCCGGCACGAGGAACTCCATCCGCACCCAGCCGGTGCCGTGGTTGGTCATCTGCTCCATGCGGCCCTTGCGGGTGGCCAGCAGCTCGGTGATCGCGCCCAGGTGCTCCTCGGGGGCGTCGATCGTCAGCCGCTCGACGGGCTCGTGGACCTTGCCGTCGATCTCCCGGGTGACCACCTGCGGCTTGCCGACGGTCAGCTCGAAGCCCTCGCGGCGCATCTGCTCGACGAGGATCGCCAGCGCCAGCTCGCCGCGGCCCTGGACCTCCCACGCGTCGGGGCGCTCGGTCGGGAGGATCCGCAGCGAGACGTTGCCGATCAGCTCGGAGTCGAGGCGGTCCTTGACCAGGCGGGCGGTGACCTTGGAGCCCTTGACCCGCCCGACGAGCGGGGAGGTGTTGGTGCCGATGGTCATCGAGATCGCCGGCTCGTCGACGTGGATGAGCGGCAGGGCGACCGGGTTCTCCGGGTCGGCGAGGGTCTCGCCGATGGTGATGTCGGGGATGCCCGCGATCGCGACGATGTCGCCGGGGCCGGCGGACTCGCCGGGCTTGCGCTCGAGGCCCTCGGTCACGA
Source organism: Nocardioides ureilyticus (assembly GCF_051280745.1). Taxonomy (NCBI): domain Bacteria; kingdom Bacillati; phylum Actinomycetota; class Actinomycetes; order Propionibacteriales; family Nocardioidaceae; genus Nocardioides; species Nocardioides ureilyticus. The sequence goes on from NZ_JBNCOG010000027.1 coordinate 11,303, forward strand.
GCAGCTCGGTGATCTTCACGCGGTTGACCGAGCCGTCGCGCTTCATCCACGCGACCTGCTGGCCCTTCTTCAGCTCGCCCTGGTGCACGCGGACCAGCGCGAGCCGGCCGAGGAACGGCGAGGAGTCGAGGTTGGTCACGTGGGCCTGCAGCGGCGCGCCCTCGTCGTAGGTCGGGGCCGGGATGGTCTCGAGGATCGTCTTGAACAGCGGCTCGAGGTCCTTGCTGTCCGGCAGCTCGCCGTTCGCGGGCTGGTCGAGCCCGGCCACGCCGGCGCGGCCCGAGGCGTAGACGACCGGGAAGTCGAGCGCCTCCTGGCTGTGGCTGTCGTCGAGCAGGTCCATGAAGAGCTCGTAGGTCTCGTCGACGACCTCGGCGATCCGGGCGTCGCCGCGGTCGGTCTTGTTGACGACGAGGATCACCGGCATGTCGGCGTTGAGCGCCTTGCGGAGCACGAAGCGGGTCTGCGGCAGCGGGCCCTCGGAGGCGTCCACGAGCAGCACGATGCCGTCGACCATCGACAGGCCGCGCTCGACCTCGCCACCGAAGTCGGCGTGACCGGGGGTGTCGATGATGTTGATCGTCATCGGCTCCCCGCCCGCCGCCGGGCCCGCGTAGTGGACCGCGGTGTTCTTCGCGAGGATGGTGATGCCCTTCTCGCGCTCGAGGTCGCCGGAGTCCATGACCCGCTCGGCGACGCTCTCGGCCTGGTGGGCGGTGAAGGCGCCGGCCTGGCGGAGCATCGCGTCGACGAGGGTCGTCTTGCCGTGGTCGACGTGGGCGACGATGGCGACGTTGCGCAGGTCCGTGCGGGCGGTGGTTCCGGGCATGAGGGCGGTACGTCGCTTCCGTCGAGGGTCTGGAGTTCATCGGGGAGGCCGCAGGAGGGCCCCGTCGAGTCTAGGGGCGCCCGCGCGCTCGCCCCGCATCCGCAGGTGTGGCCGGGAGCACCGCCTGGGCACCTGCAGGACATGCCTGCCATCGCCACGAACACCCGCGTCGACCGCACCGCGCTCCTGGACTTCGTCCGCACCCGCCACCGCCTGGTCCTGCTCACCCACCGCTCCGACGGCCGCCCGCAGCTCTCGCCCGTGACCGGCGGGGTCTCCGCGGAGGGCCACGTCGTCGTCTCGACGTACCCCGACCGCGCCAAGGCCGTGAACCTCCGCCGGGACCCGCGCTGCTCGGTGCTGGTGCTCTCCGAGGAGTGGAACGACGCGTGGGTCCAGCTCGACGGGACCGCCGAGGTCCTCGACATGCCGTCGCAGGAGGCCGAGGACGGGTTGGTCGAGTACTTCCGCTGCATCTCCGGCGAGCACCCGGACTGGGAGGAGTACCGCGCCGCCATGCGCGCCCAGGGCAAGTCGCTGCTCCGGATCACCGTCGAGGACTGGGGTCCGGTCGCCACCGGCGGCTTCCCGCCGGACCGGGTGCCCTCGGCGGGGTGATCCCGGCCCCGTCGCCGGCGACACCGGGCCCTCGACGCTGTCGGCGCCGCGGGGCAGGGTGGGGACATGTCCCGGACCCGTCGCTCGTTCGTCCCGCCCTACCTCCTGCGCCGGCTCGCCGAGACCGACCCGGCGTACGCCGGTGGGCTGGCGCTGGACGAGGCGGTGCGTGGCGAGCGTGCCGCCCTCGCCCCCGTCCCCGTCACGGAGCGCACGCGAGCGCCTGCCTGGGCGGTCCACGACGCCCGGCAGACCACCGAGCTCCCCGGCACGCTGCGTCGCTCGGCCGGCCAGGCACCGGTGGGCGACGCGGCCGTGGACGAGGCGGCCGAGGGCACCGCGGCGGCGCTGGCCTTCTTCGCACAGGCCTACGGTCGCGCGTCGTACGACGGCTCCGGGGCGCCCGCGGTGGTGACCGTCCACTACGGCCGGGACTACGCCAACGCCTTCTGGGACGGGTCGCAGCTGGTCTTCGGCGACGGTGACGGGCGCGTCTTCGGACGCTTCACGAGGGCGGTGGACGTGCTCGGCCACGAGCTGACCCACGCGGTCGTCGAGCACAGCGCCGGCCTCGTCTACCAGGGACAGTCCGGCGCGCTGAACGAGTCGGTCGCCGACGTCTTCGCCGCCTGCCTGAAGCAGTGGCTGCTCGGCCAGTCCGCAGCCCAGGGCGACTGGCTGATCGGCGCGGGCATCTTCCTGCCCGGGGTCGCGGCACGGGCGCTGCGCGACATGGCTGCCCCCGGCACGGCGTACGACGACCCCGCGCTCGGGCGTGACCCGCAGCCCGGCCACATGCGCGACTACGTCGACACCCTCGACGACAACGGTGGGGTGCACCTGAACTCGGGCATCCCCAACCGCGCCTTCCACCTCGCCGCGCTGGCGGTGGGCGGCTCGTCGGCGGAGGGCGCCGGCCGGATCTGGTACGACGCGCTCACCGGCGGCGACGTCCGCCCCCGCAGTGACTTCGCCTCGTTCGCGGCCGCCACCGTGCTCGCGGCCGGGCCCCATGCGGCTGCGGTCCGGGAGGCCTGGGACGCGGTCGGGGTGGTCCCCGGCGCGACCGGTGTGCCGGGCACGCCGGCGGCCGGCTCGAGCGCCGCCACGCGTGTGGCGGTACGACGTACCGGCGGCTTCGCCGGCTTGGTCGCGGAGGGTGCCGTCGACCTCGACGCCGACGACCCGCGGGCGCGGGAGCTGAGGCTGCTCAGCGAACGGGTCGACCTCGGCTCGGTCGAGCAGGTGCACCCGGTGCCCGACGCGTTCGTCTACGAGGTCGACGTCTGCGGGGCTCGTGCGGTCGTTCCCGAGCCCCGGCTCACCCCGGACCTGCGGCGGATCGTGGAGCTGGTGCTGGGGGAGTGAAGCCGGCTGCGGGGTCGGGTCAGGCCAGCGCCCGGTCCAGGGCCGCCGCCACGTGCAGCGTGGTGCAGGGGAAGACGGGGATGTCGGCGTCGGCCTGCTTGACCAGCAGCTCGAGCTCGGTGCACCCGAGGACCACACCGGCCGCGCCGGCGTCCCACAGCTCGTCGATGACCGAGACGACCCCGCGGCGGGAGGTGTCGAGGACCCGGCCGTGCACCAGCTCGCCGTACACGACGTCGTCGAGCTCCTGGTGGTGCCGCTCGTCCGGCACGTGCACGGTGATGCCGTGGCTGGCGAGCCGGTCGGTGAAGAACGGCCGGGTCATCGAGAACCGGGTGCCGAGGAAGCCGACCGACGAGACGCCGGCGGCCTTGCAGGCGTCGGCGACGACGTCGGCGAGGTGGAGGACGGGTACGTCGAGCGCGGCCTCGACCTGGTCGAAGACCTGGTGGTACGCCGTCGTGCACATCAGCACGAAGTCGGCGCCGGCGCGCTCCACGCCCTGGGCGGCCGTGACGAGCAGCCGGGCCACGTCGTCCCACCGCTCCGCGGCGGCCAGCTCGGTGACCTCCGCGAACTCGACCGAGGCCAGCACGGTGCGTGCGGAGTGGAGGCCGCCGAGGCGCTCCTCGACGCCGCGGTTGAGCCCTTCGTAGTACACGGCGCTGCTCTTCCAGCCGAGCCCGCCCAGGAGTCCGATGGTCTGCATGGTGCTCACCCTTCCACGGCGGGCCGCGCGTCAGTCGAGGACCCGGTGCACCTTGTGCTGCGCCGCCTGCGCGCGGGGCCGGATCACCAGCTCGTCGACGTTGACGTGCGGCGGCCGGGTGACCATCCAGGTGATGGCGTCGGCGACGTCCTCGGCGGTGAGCGGCTCGGCGACCCCGGCGTAGACGGCGTCGGCCCGCTCCTGGTCGCCGTCGAAGCGCACCAGCGCGAACTCCTCGGTCCGCACCATCCCGGGAGCGACCTCGCAGACCCGCACCGGCTGGTCCCACAGCTCGAGGCGGAGCGTCTCGGTGACGACCTGGGTCCCGTGCTTGGCGGCGGTGTAGCCGCCACCGCCCTCGTAGGCGACGCGTCCGGCGGTCGAGCCGACGTTGAGGACCACGCCCGCGCCGCTCGCCACGAGGGCGGGCAGCAGCGCGCGGGTGACCTGCATCAGGCCGATCACGTTGACCTCGTACATCCGCCGCCAGTCCTCGCTGGACGCCTCGGCCACCGGAGCGGCGCCGAACGCCCCGCCGGCGTTGTTGACCAGCACGTCGAGCCGGTCGCCGACCACCTCGCCGAGCGCGGCCACGGACTCCTCCGAGGTGACGTCGCAGACGACGGGGGTGCCGCCGATCTCCGCGGCCAGCGCCTCCACCCGGTCGGCGCGGCGGGCGGCGCAGAAGACGTGGAACCCCTCGGCCGCCAGCATCCGGGCGGTGGCGGCCCCGATGCCGCTGCTGGCGCCGGTGACGACGGCGGTGCGGGTGCGGTGGTCGGTCATGCGGACCATGGTGGATGACGCCGGGCTCCGCTGGCACACTGACCTGCTGTGCTGCTCCTCCTCGCCCGCGTGACCGGCCTGCTCGGCGGGCTGGCCTGGATCGTCCGCTGGTTCCTCGGCGACGGTGCCGCGGCGGACCCGGCTCACTGGACGGGCTCCGCGCTGATCGCCGTCTCGCTCGCGGCGTACGGCGGGGGGCTGGTGCGCGTGGCCTGGCTGCGGGTCGTCGTCGGGCTGGCGCTGCCGGTGCTGGTCTGGTCGGTGCTGGTCGTGCTGCGGGACGGTCCGGACGCCGCACTCGTCGACGCGCTGGTGGGGGTCGGCATGGTGCTCGTCGCCGTCCTCGGCTGGGTGCGCCAGGGGCGCCGGTCGCGCGCCCGCTCGCAGACTCGCTCGCAACACCGTTCCCAGCACCGCTCGCCGGCCCGATCGGGAAGCCGCTCGGCGAGCCGCGCGGGGTGACGGGAACAACCGCGGCCGGTCGCCGGTTGGGCCCGGGAGGACCGGCGGACGGCAGCGGAAGGACGAGCGTGGACCCGATCAGGCGGCTGGCGATGGTCAGCCTGCACACCTCGCCGCTCGACCAGCCGGGCACCGGCGACGCCGGCGGGATGAACGTCTACGTGGTTGAGGTCGCCAAGCGCCTCGCCGACCGCGGCATCGAGGTCGACGTCTTCACCCGCGCCACGAGCTCGACGCTGCCCGCCGTCGTCGAGGCCTACGCGGGCGTGTCCGTGCGGCACATCCACGCGGGCCCGTACGAGGGGCTCACCAAGGCCGAGCTCCCCGCGCAGCTGTGCGTCTTCGCCCGCGAGGTGCTCCGCGCGGAGGCCGCCCACCCGGTGGGCCACTACGACGTCGTGCACTCCCACTACTGGCTCTCCGGCCAGGTCGGCGCGCTCGCACGGGACCGCTGGGGCGTGCCCCTCGTCCACTCCATGCACACGATGGCGAAGGTCAAGAACGCCGCGCTCGCCGCCGGTGACGTCCCCGAGCCGGCCGCCCGCACGATCGGCGAGGAGCAGGTCGTCGAGGCCGCCGACATGTTGATCGCCAACACCGCGATCGAGGCCGGCCAGCTCGTCGACCTGTACGGCGCGGAGCCGGCGCGCGTGGAGGTCGTCCATCCCGGCGTCGACCTCACCGTCTTCCGCCCCGTCGACCGCGTCGCGGCCCGGGCGGAGCTCGGCCTGCCGCCCGACGCCCACGTGCTCCTGTTCGCCGGCCGGATCCAGCCGCTGAAGGCGCCCGACGTGCTGCTCCGGGCGGTCGCCGAGCTGCTCGCGGCCGCGCCGGCGCTCCGCGGGCGCCTGGTGGTGCCCGTGGTGGGCGGGCCGTCCGGCTCGGGCCTGGACCGGCCGGAGTCGCTCGCGGCGCTGGCCGCGGAGCTCGGCATCGCCGACGTGGTGCGCTTCGTGCCGCCGGTCGGGCAGGCCGAGCTGGCGCGGTGGTACGCCGCGGCCACGGTCGTCGCGGTGCCGTCGTACAACGAGTCCTTCGGGCTGGTCGCCGCGGAGGCCCAGGCCTGCGGCACGCCCGTCATCGCCGCCGCGGTCGGTGGGCTCACGACCGTCGTGCGCGACGGCCGGAGCGGACTGCTGGTGCCGACGCACCAGCCTCGCGACTGGGCGGCGGCCCTCGACCGGGTGCTCGGCGACCCGCCGCTGCACCGGCGGCTCGCCGCGGGGGCGCTGGCCCAGGCCCGGGAGTTCTCGTGGGAGGCCACCGCCGCCGCGACCCTCGACGTGTACCGCCGGGCGCGCACCGGCATGCGGGAGGCAGCAGCGTGAACGAGCAGGCGGCCCAGGTCGTCCGCGACCACCTGGCCGACAACGACCTCGAGTTCGAGGAGACCCGTCCGGGGCTGTTCTCCTTCAGCCTCCCCGGCGAGAAGAAGCTGCAGACCGCCGTCCGGCTCGACGTCGGGGAGCACGCCCTCGGGGTGCACGCGTTCGTCTGCCGCCGGCCCGACGAGAACCACGAGCGGGTCTACCGCTGGCTGCTCGAGCGGAACCTGCGGATGTACGCCGTCTCGTTCGCCGTCGACCGGATGGGCGACATCTACCTCGACGGCCGGCTCCCGCTCAGCGCGGTGGAGCCGGCGGAGCTGGACCGGCTCCTGGGTGCGGTCCTCAGCTACGCCGACGACTCCTTCAACGCGATCCTCGAGCTGGGCTTCGCCTCCTCCATCCGCAAGGAGTGGGAGTGGCGCAAGCTGCGAGGGGAGTCGACGCGCAACCTCGAGGCGTTCCGCGGGTGGCTCGAAGCCGGCGAGGAGCCGGACACTCCGCCGGTGTAGGTCGAGCGGCGTCGGTCTTGCGGAGATCTTGAGGCTGCCCTCCGTCAGGATGGCCACCTGCCGGCCGATGACGGAGGCATGGCCCATGACCAGACGTCCAGTAGCGCCGTCACGCGGACCCGCCGGCCCGGCAGGCGGCAGGAGCGGCCGGTCGGGGAGCGCAGGGTGCTCGCCGTCCTGGTCGCCCTCGTGGCGGCGGGCCTGGGCGTCGTGGTCCTCCCGGCGGCACCCGTGTCGGCCGCCGTCCCCGCCTGCGCCGCTGCGGGGATCTCCGTGGAGTCCCTCGGAGGCCCGAACTTCTACATCGACTCCGCGAACAGCAACGAGTTCCGGAGCTCCTACACCGGCTACCGGGTGACCAACTCGACCGGCGGCGCCATCAAGGACATGTGGGTCTCGCTCACCGGCTTCACGGGGGGCAGCCTGGCCCTCGCGTCCGGCCAGCCGAGCGCCCAGCGCCTGGGGTCCCTGACACCCGGCGCACGTCAGTCGTTGTTCTGGTACCTCACGGCCGCGGGAGCCAGCACGGTCCCGCAGCAGCACACCGTCACGGTCTTCGAACGCAACCCCGCGCTCTCGAACGCGGTCCCGCTCTGCACCACGACGGACGGCTTCGACGCCGTGGCGACCACCATCGCGGCCAACGCCAACAAGGTCACCGGGGTCACCCTGTCCGGAGGGGCCCCGACGTTGGGGTCCCTGTTCACCGTGACGGTCACCGGCGACACGGGGACCATCGGCTCCGGCGTCGCCGGCGACTACCAGTCCTTCTGGATGTCACCGGCCGTGACCGAGAGCTGGCCGGCGAGCTCGCTGAAGCTCGTGGGGACCTCGCTCACGATCGCCCCCGACGACAACCTCGTGGCGACGACCTTCACCGACCTGCTGCGCCTCGCGAACCTGGGCTCGAGCAACCGGCCGTACACGGCGACGTACACCTTCCGGGCCGTCGGGTTCACGGGCACGGCGACCACGGTGAAGCCCGTGCAGGAGATCGCCTCCGGCACCCAGGTCAAGCACACGGGCTCCTACCCTGCGTCCATCCCGGCCATCGAGCCCGCCGTCAACACCGCCACGCTCGACCTGGACGGCTCGGTCACCCGGTCGGGCTCGGAACCGGCCACCGTGTCGTTGACCGCCACCCTCACCGGCACGGCCGGAGCGACGCTCGACAGCTTCGTGCTCACCCCGCCGGCTGGTGCGACGGCCGCCCCGGGCAGCGTCACGTGGGCAGGTGCCCCCACGGACGACGCCGTTCCCCACGGGACCGACCTGGTGTTCCCGGGCCCCTTCACGCTGCCGGACGGCGGCGCTGCCTCGCTCACCTTCGACGTCCGGGTCGAGGGCGACCCCGGTGGCCAGGCTTTCTCCGTCCTCGGGACGGTGGGCCCGTCCTTCATCGGCAGCACGACGACGCCTGTCGACGGCACCAACCCGGCGACGTACACGGTGGGCGTCAACAACGCGCCGACCGCGACGAACCCGACGGTCACCGCTACCGCAGGCACGGCCAGGACGATCGAGGTCGCGGCGCTCGCGTCCGACCCCGACGGTGATGCCCTGACCGTGGTGTCCGCCTCGGGCGCCGCTCACGGCACGGTGACGATCGACGGAGGAGACGTCGTCTACACCGCGGACGGGCAGTACGCCGGTGCCGACTCCTTCGGCTACACCGTGTCGGACGGGCGCGGCGCGACCGTGAGCGGGACCGTCTCCGTGAGTGTGGAGTCATCGGCGAGGTCGGCGCAGTCGATCACCTTCGAGAAGCCGGCGGACCTGGTGGTCGACGGAACCGCGACGCTGGTGGCGTCGGCGTCCTCGGGTCTGCCGGTCTCCTTCGCCTCGTCCACCCCGTCGGCGTGCACGGTCGCCGGTGCCGTCGTGACTGCGGCGGGTGCTGGTGAGTGCCGGATCACCGCGTCGCAGGCGGGTGACGCCACTTGGGCGCCCGCGCCGGAGGTGACCCAGGCCTTCGAGGTCGCCAAGAAGTCCCAGTCGGTCACGTTCGCGACGCCGGCGGGCATGGTCATCGAGGAGACGGTGGCGTTGGCAGCCGAGGCGTCCTCGGGCCTGCCGGTGGGCTTCTCCTCCACGACGCCGACGGTGTGCACGGTCGCTGCCGCGGTGGTGAGTGCGATCGCCGCTGGACAGTGCACGGTGGAGGCCGCCCAGCCCGGCGACGACTCGTGGGCCGCGGCCACGCCGGTGGAGCGGTCGTTCACGGTCGCGAGGAAGGCCCAGTCGATCTCCTTCACCCCGATGGCGAACGCCGTCGTGGAGGAGACGCGCACGGCGGAGGTGACGGCTTCCTCGGGGCTTCCCGTATCCCTGAGGTCGACGACGACCGAGGTGTGCACCGTCGACGGTGAGGTCGTCACTGCGGCGGCCACCGGGCTCTGCACGGTCGAGGCGACGCAGGGTGGTAACCCCGAGTGGGCGCCGGCGCCGGTCGTGACCCGTTCCTTCGACGTCACGGCCGGCCTGCTGCCGCAGACGATCGACTTCGTCCAACCGGGGGAGACGACGGTCGGGCGGGCGTTCGCGGCCGCGGTCCACTCCTCGTCGGGGCTCTCGGTGACCGTGACGACGTCCGACCCCGCGGTGTGCAGCGTGGCGGTCGTCGACGGGGACGTCGTGGTCACGACCGTGGGCGCGGGAACCTGTGTGCTCACCGCCCGGCAGCCGGGCAGCGCGGCGTTCGCGCCGGCCGAGGAGGTCGTGCGGTCGGTCACCGTCACGAAGCGGACGCAGGAGCTCACCTTCGACCCGCCAGCAACGGGGGAGGTGGGGACGACGTTCACCCCGGTGGTGACCTCCACCAGCGGGCTCCCGGCCACCGTGGCCTCCTCGACGCCCGCGGTCTGCACCGTCGAGGCGGGCGCGGTCACCCTCCACGGCGTCGGCACGTGCACGCTGACCGGGACCCAGGAGGGCGACGCGACCTTCGCAGCCGCCGCTCCGGTGACCCGCTCGCTCTCGGTCACGGCGACGCCCGTGACCCCGCCGCCTCCGCCGCTCCCGCCGGCCGAGCCGCAGCAGCAGACCATCCACGTCGACGTGCCGGAGGTGCTCCTGAGCGGGGCCGGACCCGTTGCCGTCCGGGCCGGCGCCACGTCCGGCCTGCCCGTGGCTCTCGAGGTGGTCGCCGGAGGCTGCCGGCTCGAGGGCACCAACCTCGTCGCCCCCGACGACACCCGCTGCAGCGTGCGCGCGACCCAGGTCGGCAACGCCGACTGGTCGCCGGCAGAGGCTGTGACCCGGTCGATCGACTTCGTCAGCCCCGCGGACGACGCGGTCTCGATGGAGAGCCCGGCCACGGGTCCGGCGAGCCTGAGCGTCTCGGTCCTCGCCAACGACCCTGCCGGGCTGGAGCTCGAGTCGGTCGACGCCCCTGTGCACGGCACGGCCACGCTGGACGGCGGTGCGGTCGTCTACACCCCGGCCGCGCGGTTCCGCGGCGTCGACGAGCTCGCCTACGTCGTCGGTGACCCGCTCGGCCGCACGGCGCGCGCCCGCGTCCAGGTGGTCGTCGCCAACGCCGCGCCCGGCGTGACCGGCGCCCGGCTCAGCCAGCTCGCGGGCACCACCGAGACCGCCACCGTCGGGGTCTCGGACCCCAACGGTGACGAGGTCACGCTGTCGGTCGAGTCGGGACCCGGGGTCTCGGCGTCGGTCGACGGCCGCCGGGTCCGGATCACGCCGGACCGGTCCGTCTCCGGGTGGGTCACCGTGGCGGTCACGGCCGACGACGGCTCGGGCGGCACGGCCACGACGTCGATCCGTTCGCTCGTCTCACCGCCTCCCCTCGCCGGCGCGACCAGGCGGCTGGTCGACGGTGGCACCGAGGTGCGCTGGCCGAGGGCCCGCACGCGCGACGCGCGGTACCTCGTCCTGGTCGGCGGCCGGGAGTCCTGCACGACGTCGCGGACGAGCTGCAGGCTCGACCGGGTCCTCGGGCCCGACTTCGAGGTCCGCGTCCAGGTCCTGGGTCGTGACCGGACGGTCTCGACCCGCACGCTCGCGGAGCCCCGGGGGCATCGGCAGGTGCTCCTGCGCACCGTCTACTTCGCCAGTGGCGTCGACGTGCTGCGGGGCCGCCAACAGCGCAAGCTCGCGAGCGTGGCGCGTCTGGTCCGCCGGTTGGGCTTCCACGACGCCCACGTGTCGGGGTACACCGACTCCGACGGCGGCGCGGCGTACAACCTTGCGCTCTCCCGCCGTCGCACCCTGATGGTGACCACCTACCTGCGCCGCGCCGAGGGGATCCGGAGCGAGCAGGCGTGGTTCGGCTACGACGACCCCGCGGCCAGCAACGACTCGGCCGCGGGCAAGGCGCTCAACCGGCGGGTGGAGATCCTGGTCAGCTACTGACACCGCCGGTGGCTGCCTCAGCCCCCGGCCGGCACCTTCGCCAGCGTCCGCGGCTTGCGCCGCGCCACGGCGACGCCGACGAGCGCGAGCGCGCCCCCGGCGTACGCCATCGGCGGCGGGGCCTCCGAGAGCAGCAGCACGCTGAGGACGATGGTGATCGGCGGCACCAGGTAGGTCGTGATGCCGAGGCTGGAGGCGGTCATGTGCTGGAGGGCGAAGGCGTACGTCGTGAAGGCCACCGCGGTGGGGAAGACGCCGAGGTAGACCACCCACAGCACCGAGCTGGTCGGTGCCTCCCGGACCTCGGAGACCAGCGTGGGCAGCCACGGCAGGCAGACGACGGCGCCGATGGTGCAGGCCAGCCAGGTCACGTGGAGGGCGGAGAGGCGCGCCACCAGTGGCTTCTGCAGGACCAGGCTGATCGAGTAGACGGCGGCCGCGAGGAGGCACAGCAGCACGCCGAGCGGGTCGCGGTTCTCCGCCTCGGAGGTGGAGAGCGCGATGATCGCCACACCCCCGAACGCGAGCGCGAGGCCGAGCCCGAGGTAGGCGGTGAACCGTTCGGAGAGGAAGAGCGCCGCCAGCAGGGCGATCAGCACGGGTGAGACCTGGATGAGCATCACGGCGGTGCCGGCGTCGACCCGGCGCTCGCCCGCGTTGAGGGCGACGTTGTAGACGCCGAACCACAGCACGCCGATGGTGACCAGGGAGACCCATTGGCGGCCGGTCGGACGCGGCAGCCCTCGAGCCAGGGAGAACGCGCCCAGCAGCAGGGAGCCGACGAGCAGCCGACCCAGCGCCAGCGGTCCCGCGCCGAAGTCGTCGACGAGGTGCCGGATCGCGACGAACGCGGATGCCCAGAAGAAGAGGGTCACCCCGACGGCGGCGAACGGCAACCACGCGCGGTCGGGTGCCTCCCCGGCTGGTGCGGGCGGCGGCGTCGTGGTGCTGGCGGTCACCGGCACAGCCTAGGAACACCGGCCGGCCGGCGACACGCGGATTCCGGACGTCGTGGCGGGACATCCCGCCACGAGCACCTCAGAGGTCGAGCTTGTAGCCCAGGCCGCGCACGGTGACCAGGTACTTCGGCTCGCCCGGGTCCGGCTCCAGCTTGGCCCGCAGCCGCTTGACGTGGACGTCGAGGGTCTTGGTGTCACCGACGTAGTCGCTGCCCCAGACCCGGTCGATGAGCTGGCCCCGGGTGAGCACCCGTCCGGGGTTGCGCAGGAACATCTCGAGCAGCTCGAACTCCTTGAGCGGCAGCCGCTGCTCCGTGCCGTCGACGGTGACCACGTGGCGCTCGACGTCCATCCGGACCGGTCCCGCCTCCAGCGTCGCGGGCGCCGCGTCCGGCTCGTGCCCGCGCCGCAGCACCGCACGGATCCGCGCCACGAGCTCCCGCGGGGAGTACGGCTTGGTCACGTAGTCGTCGGCGCCGAGCTCGAGGCCGACGACCTTGTCGACCTCGTCGTCCTTGGCGCTGACCATGATGACCGGCACGCTCGAGGTCTGCCGGATGGTGCGGCAGACCTCCGTCCCCGGGATGCCGGGCAGCATCAGGTCCAGCAGCACGATGTCCGCGCCGTTGCGGTCGAACTCCGTGAGCGCTGCGTGGCCGTCCGCCGCGACGGCGACCTCGAAGCCCTCCTTGCGGAGCATGTAGGCGAGAGCCTCGCTGTAGCTCTCTTCGTCCTCGACGACGAGTACCCGGGTCACGGGCGTTCCTCCTGGCTGGATGGTTCGGTGCTGGGTGCCTCAGGTGTGGCTGCCTCGCTGGGCGTGATGCTGCCGGACGCGACCGGGCCTGAGGTCATCGGGTCCGGTGGGACGAGCGCGGCGTGCGCGGACCGGCCGACGACGTGACCGGTCCGGTGGGTGGCGCGCTGGTCGACGTGGTGGTCGGCGTGCTGGGGGAGCGTGAGCGTGAACGTCGACCCCTGGCCCTCCACCGACCAGACCCGCACCTCGCCGCCGTGCGTGGCCGCGACGTGCTTGACGATCGACAGCCCGAGACCCGTGCCGCCGGTGGAGCGGTGGCGGGCGGGGTCGACCCGGTAGAACCGCTCGAAGATCCGGTCGATCTCCTCGCTGGGGATGCCGATGCCCTGGTCGACCACGCTGATCTCGACCATGCCGTCGGCGGCCTTGGTGGTCACCAGGACCGTGGAGCCGGGGTCGGAGTACGACACGGCGTTCGCCACCAGGTTCGACACCGCGGCCGTCACCTGCTCGCCGTTGCCGAACACGCGGAGCCCCGGCGAACCGCCGCTGACCACGTGGATGTCCTTGGCGGAGGCGTCGATGGCGCTGGTGTCGATCGCGATGTCGACCACGTCGTCGACGTCGACGGCCTGCGGTGCCTCGAGGGGGTCGTCGCCCTGCAGCCTCGAGAGCTCGATGATCTGCTGGACCAGGCGGCCGAGGCGCTCGCTCTCGACGAGCATCCGGTCGGAGAACCGCTTGACCGCGCCGGGATCGTCCGCCGCCTCGGCGACGGCCTCGGCGAGCAGCCGGATGGCGCCGACCGGCGTCTTGAGCTCATGGCTGACGTTCGCCACGAAGTCCCGCCGGACGGCCTCGACCCGGCGCTCCCGGGTGCGGTCCTCCACCAGCAGCAGCACCAGCCGCGACCCCAGGGGAGCGACCCGGGCGGTGACGTTGCGCGAGGGCACCCCCGGCCGGCCCATGATCAGCTCGGTCTCGCGGATCTGGCCGTCCCGCCGGACCTGCCGGACCAGCTCGACCAGCTCGTCGGTGCCGAGCACCGCGCCGCGGACCAGGCCCATGGCGTACGCCGGTGCGCTGGCCTTGAGCACGACGTCGCCCTCGTCGACCACGACCGCGCTGCTGCGCAGCACCGAGAGGACGGCGGCGACGCCGGCCGGCACGGCCGGCTCCTCCACCACGGGGACCCGGTGCTGCTGGCGGTCGCTGACGTGCCACGCCAGGACCGTGCCGCCGGCGACGACCGCGCCGATGACGGCGGCGAGGAACGCCTGCATCGTCGGGTCCACGGGCTGATCGTACGGCTCTCGTCACCTGCTGTTGGTCGCAGCGTTGGCTGCTACGCAACATTCACCCCGCGTTCACCGCCGAACTCTGTCCCGTTGCAGGGGTTCTCTAGGCTTCGGTCCATGCGTGACGTCTTCCACGAGCAGCTCGAGTCCGTCTTCGCCGACCTGGCGAACATCTGCGACTGCGTCGAGGAAGCAGTCCGGCTCGCCACCGAGGCCCTCCTCACCGGCGATGCCGAGATCGCCGAGCGGGTGATCAGCGCCGACGTCGAGATCGACCGCCAGCGCGAGGAGGTCGAGGAGGCGGCGTTCCAGCTGCTCTCCCTTCAGGCGCCGGTGGCCGGCGACCTCCGCGTCGTGGTCGCGGCCCTGCGGATGGTCACCGAGCTCGAGCGGATGGGCGACCTGTCCGTCCACGTCGCGAAGATCGCCCGCCTCCGGGTCCCGGGTCTGGCGGTGCCGGACGAGATCCGCCCGACGATCGAGCGGATGGCCGAGGTGGCCCAGGACATGGTCGAGCGGGTCTCGGAGATCATCGCCAAGCGCGACGTGGCCGCGGCGATCGCCCTCGGGCGGGCCGACGAGGAGATGGACCAGCTGCGCCGCCGCAGCTTCTCCGAGCTGCTCGGCGACGACTGGACGCACGGCGTCGAGGCCGCCGTCGACATCGCGCTGCTCGGCCGGTACTACGAGCGGATCGCCGACCACGCCGTCTCGGTCGCGAACCGGGTCGTCTTCGTCGTCACCGGCGACAACCCGCACTCCGTCGACGCCTGAGTCACGCCTGGGCCTGAGCCCGGGACGGCGAGCCGGGCGCTCGCCGGGCCCGGGGCCCGGGCCCGGGCTGCGGCTCAGCGCCCCTGGTTGGCGACGGCGGCCGCGGCCTCCGCGGCGGCGTCCGGGTCGAGGTAGCGACCGGGACCGGTGGGACGCATGTCGTCGTCGAGGTCGTAGACCAGCGGCATGCCGGTGGGCACGTTCAGCCCGGCGATGTCCTCGTCGCTGATCTGCTCGAGGTGCTTGATCAGCGCGCGCAGCGAGTTGCCGTGGGCCGCGACGAGCACGGTGCGTCCCTCGCGCAGGTCCGGGACGATGGAGCCCTCCCAGTACGGAAGGAAGCGCGCGATCACGTCCTTGAGGCACTCCGTGCGCGGCAGCTCGTCGCCGAGGTCGGCGTACTGCGGCAGGCCCACCGGCGAGTACTCCGCGTCGTCGTCCAGCGGGGGCGGCGGCACGTCGAAGGAGCGGCGCCAGAGCATGAACTGCTCCTCGCCGAACTCCTCGAGGGTCTGCTTCTTGTCCTTGCCCTGCAGCGCCCCGTAGTGGCGCTCGTTGAGCCGCCAGGAGCGGCGCACCGGGATCCAGTGCCGGTCGGCGGCGTCGAGTGCGAGGCACGCCGTGCTGATCGCGCGGCGCTGCAGCGAGGTGTGGACGACGTCCGGGAGGACCTCGGCCTCGCGCATCAGCTCACCGCCGCGGACGGCCTCCGCGCGCCCGGTCTCGGTGAGGTCGACGTCGACCCAGCCGGTGAAGAGGTTCTTGGCGTTCCACTCGCTCTGCCCGTGGCGGAGGAGGACGAGGGTGTAGGTCATCCGACGCCCTCCTCGTCGAGCTCAAGCTCCTGGGGGTCGGCGGGGTGCTCCTCGAAGACGCTCTCGCACTCGTAGGGCTCCTGGTCCTCGACGAGGGCCGGGTCCGGAAGGTCGGCGGTGTCGAGGTCGGCGTACTGGTCGCACTCGGGGACCACCGGCACGAGCAGGTCGAGGGACGTGCCGTTCTCCAGGCCGGCCACCATCGGCACGAAGTCGCCGGGAGCGAAGTCGCCGCGGACGGCGATGCCTCCCTCCTGGAAGAGCACCACCGGGTTGTCCGGGCCGACCTCGTACGGCTCGAAGTCGGCCTGGAGGTTCGGGCCCTCGAGGCTGACGAACGCGGTGGGCTCCTCGATGTCGGTGCCCGACAGCGTGGCGTAGAAGGTGCCGGAGCCGGGCGACGCCGAGACGATCACGGCGCCCACCAGCTCGACCTCCTCGGACCGGTTGTTCTCGACCGTCGCGATGGTGTTGACCTGGTCGGTCGCGTAGTTGAAGCCGCACGAGCTGAGCGCGGGGACGGTCAGCACGAGCGCGCCGAGGGCGAGCGCGGTGTTGCGTCGGGGCAGCATGGGTTCTGGGGCCTCGCAGGGTGAGCGGCGGGATGTGCGGGTCAGCCTAGCGGGAGTCCTCCGCGTCACCCCGGGGGTCCCTACTGGGCCAATCCCACCTGTGCCCCGGCGAAGGCGAGCGCGATCAGCACCGCGCCGAGGTAGACAGAGGTGAGGGTGAGCAGGCGGGCTGCGCCGAGCCGCAGTCCGAGGCGGAGCGGCAGGTAGGTCCAGCCGTCCTTGTTGTCGGGCACCAGGCCCCACAGGGCCCGGAGCACATGGACGCCGATGCCGAGCAGGGCGAAGAGGACGACCATGACGATCTCGGGCGGGCGCCCCTCGAACTGGCCGCCCCAGCCCCCGTAGGAGAGGTACGCCGGGTAGAGCGCGTACGAGACCGCCCACGGCACCCAGGAGAAGAGGCCCTTGCGGAGGACCACGTTGCCGAGCAGGCCGACGGCGACCGAGAGCAGGTAGGCGCTGCCGGCGGTGATCCCTGTCGACACCGCGAGCGGCACGAGCAGCAGGGCCGCGCAGGCGATCGCGAACCAGACCGAGCCCGGGTCGAGCCGGCCCTGCGCGACGGGCTTGCCCGGCAGGTCGTGCCGCGCGTCGCGCCTGCGGTCGACCAGGTCGTTGTGCCACCCCAGGATGGCCTGGCCGACGAGCACGGTGAGGAAGACGACGCCGACCTCCCGGACCGCCCGGCCGGCGAGGGCCGCGCAGGCGGCGAGGCCGAGGGCGGTCAGCAGGGCCTGTCGGGGGTGGCTGGCGGCCAGGAGCAGGAACGGCTCGAGGTCCCGCACCCGCCGAGGGCCGCGGGGAACCGGCTCGGTGGCCGCCCCCGCCTCGGGCGTGACCGACGCCGGGGCGGGCGCGGGGCCCGCCGACGGGTCGACGGCGGCCTCGGTCGGGTGGCCGCCCGCCGGTGCCCGGGGGTGGTCCTTCACGGCCGCGCCAGCCGCGTCGACCGTGGTCGAGCTGCCCGCGCGACGTCTCCAGCGCTCCCTCATCGCCATGCCCGCAGTATGTCCGCCGGCGCGCCCAGCGACTCGCGAACCACGCGATCTACCTGCGGTTTCGTCCCGTCGGGCACCCCGGGACGGGGGCCCGCCTGCACATCGGACCACCGTCTGTCAAGAGCCCATTGGGCCTCTGACCTGCAACGATGCTGATCCGAATGGTCCATTCGCGTGGTAAGATGCTCCCCTAGGAAGGGGTACCTGACATATGACTTTCACCGTCGGCGAAACGGTTGTTTACCCGAATCACGGGGCCGCTGTCATCGAGGACATCGAGATGCGGACCATCAAGGGAGAGGACCGGCAGTACCTCGTCCTGCGGATCGTCGCCCAGCAGGACCTGGTCGTGCGCGTGCCCGCGTGCAACCTGGACCTGGTCGGAGTCCGCGACGTCGTCGACAAGGAGGGCCTCGACCGCGTGTTCGACGTCCTCCGTGCCGCGCACGTCGAGGAGCCGACCAACTGGTCGCGGCGCTACAAGGCGAACCTGGAGAAGCTGCACAGCGGCGACGTGATGAAGGTGGCAGAGGTCGTGCGCGACCTGTGGCGCCGCGAGCGTGACCGGGGCCTGTCCGCGGGCGAGAAGCGGATGCTGGCCAAGGCCCGGCAGATCCTGGTCTCCGAGCTCGCGCTCGCCGAGAGCACCAACGAGGACAAGGCCGAGGCCCTCCTCGACGAGGTCCTTGCCTCCTGACCCAGCTCGACCAGAGCTCCTGACGACGGCCCCCGGGACGACCCCGGGGGCCGTCGTCGTCCTCGGCCTAGGGTGAGCGCGTGGGTGACACCGGCCAGGAGCACGACGGCTATCGCGACGGCTACGGCGACGACTACGACGACGGGGGCTACGACGACGAGGGCCCGGCGGCGCTCGGCACGGTGCTCGAGCAGGGGCGGGGCTCCCTGCCGTTCGCCCTCGTCCACGGCGAGGCGCTGATCTCCGCGGCCTCGTGGGCCCTCGGCGAGGCCGGCGTGACCCTGGTCGACCTCGGCACCGAGTGGTCCGGTCTCGTCGACGCCGGTGAGCCGGTCGTGCTCCACGACGCCCTGTGCCCGATGACGCCGCCCGACTTCATCGCCGCGTGCCTGGCGCGAGCCGTGGAGCAGGACGTGGTCGTGGTGGGCACCCGGCCGGTGACCGACACGGTCAAGCAGGTCGCCGACGGCTCGGTCGGGCCGACGGTCGACCGTGCGGGCCTCCGGGCCGTGACCTCGCCCGTGGTCCTGCCCGCAGGGGTGGTGGCGCGGCTCGAGGCGCTCCCGTCCACCGACTTCGCCGAGCTCGTGCAGGACCTCCGCGCCCGGTTCCCGGTCGAGCTCGCCGACGCCCCGCCGGCCGCCCGGCGCGTGGCCGACGAGGACGACGTACGCCTGCTGGAGGCGCTCACCGCGCCGGACTGACCCCCCGCGACAGGCGGAGCGCCA
This sequence comes from Nocardioides ureilyticus, assembly GCF_051280745.1. Classification (NCBI taxonomy): domain Bacteria; kingdom Bacillati; phylum Actinomycetota; class Actinomycetes; order Propionibacteriales; family Nocardioidaceae; genus Nocardioides; species Nocardioides ureilyticus. The sequence continues at coordinate 29,884 of NZ_JBNCOG010000027.1, forward strand.
CGTCGACGTCCTCGGGGAAGGTGATCTTGAGGTTGCCCGAGCTGCTCGGGACCGCGGCGATCCGCAGCGGTCTCGCGGATCCGGGGTAGCGCTCCAGGCAGCTCGCCGTGTCGGTGCCCTCGAACCCGTCCTCGGCGGCGCGCCGGTACGCCGCCAGCAGCTCGACCGCGCGGAAGGCCTGCGGCGTCTGCACGCCGACCAGTGCGCCGAGCTCCGGACCGGTGCCAGCGTCGGCGGGCACGACGCCGGTCATCGGCACGACCGGGATCGCCCCGCCGTGCTCGCGAGCCGCCGCGATGGTGCGCTCGAAGAGGGTGTGCCCGGCGAGCGGCCGTGCACCGTCGTGGATCGCCACCACGTCGACCCCGCCGGACTCGATGGCAGGCGCCAGCGCGCGCAGGGCCCGCCACTCCGACGCGTGCCGGGTGGGTCCGCCGGTGACCAGGCCGACCTCCCGCTCACCGAGGTGAGGGGTGACCGCCGCGGCCACGGCCTCCTCCTCTCCGGGCCGGACGACGAGCACGACCCGGTCCACGTCGGCCACGGTGAGGGCGGAGCGCACCGACCAGGCGAGCACGGCGCTGTCGCCCAGGGGCAGGAGGACCTTGTTGACCGCTGCGCCGACCCGGCTGCCGGACCCGGCGGCGAGGATGACGACGGCAGCGGGCACGGCCCGGAGGCTACCGCCGACGCACTCGTCGGACCGGACCGGTCAGCGCGGTCCGGCCGCGGGCGGCAGCGAGTCGGGCGTGCCCAGCGCGGCGCGGAAGCGGCGGTCGGCGACCGCGGTGAGCACCACGTAGGACACGAGCACCGGCCCACCGGCGACGTGCGAGGCCTCGATCCAGAGGGTGTCGTCCCCGGCCACCGGACCCCGACGCCGGCCACCGGTCAGTCCGCGGCGCACCCGGGGCAGTCGACCGGGCCGGACCATCACCGGCACCGGCTCGTGCTTCCACGACCCCGCCACGGCCGTGCCACGGCGAGGAGGAGCGCGCCGAGGACCAGCAGCACCACCGCACCACCGGTGGCGCCGGCGGTGAGGGCGAGCACACCGCCGGCGAGCGCGACGCCGCCGAGGCCGGCCGTCGTCCACGCCGAGACGGCGCTGCGCCCTGAGGCGCGGGGCAGGTGCAGCGCCGGCTCGCCGTCGGGCAGGTGCAGCGCCGGCTCGCCGTCGAGCCGGTCCAGCCGCGGCTCGGGCGGGTGCTGGGCGTGGGCCCGCTCGACACGCTCGCGCGCGATGCCGCCGGCCGCGGCGACGAGCAGCACGGCGCCGAGGCACAGCATCGCCTGCCCGATGCCGGTGCCGAGGCCGAGCAGGCCGAAGCCGGTCAAGGGCAGCCCGAGCGCGAGGGCGACCGCGAGGCCGAGCCGGACGACGGCCCGGACGCCGGTACCGCCATCCCCGGTCCGAGCCCCGCCGGTCACCCGCCGGTCACCGGACCGGTCGCGCGGCGTCGGCCAGCACCGTCCTCCGTGCCGCCTCGATCTTCTCGACGAGGTGCTCGGTGACCAGGTCGCTGCGCTCCAGCGTGAGGTAGTGGCCGGCGCCGGGCGCCACCAGGAGCCGGGCGCCGCGGATGCCGCTGGCCAGCCGGCGGGCGTGGGCCGGCGGGGTGAGCCGGTCCGCGCTGCCCACCAGGACCGTGGTCGGGATCCCGTCGTACGCCGCGAGCCCGGCGAGCCGGTCGTGGTCCATCAGGTCGCGGTAGAAGCCCTCCATCGTGGCGGGCGGGCAGCAGATGAGCTGGTCCGTGGCCAGCCCCGCGTCGCGCAGGCGCAGCGGCTCGCCGAAGAGCAGCCGGTTGACCACGATCCGCTCGATCGACGGCGTCCGCCGGCGCTCGCGGCGGGTGAGCAGCCTCGCGCGGAGGGCGAGCACGTGCGGCAGGGCCCGACGGGCGGTGGACCCGACGTCCGGCAGGCCGAGGGTGACCGTGCCCAGGTCGCCCGAGGAGGTCGAGACGAAGAGCAGGCCGCCGGTGCGGGCGACGAGGTCGGGGCGCACGGAGGGCAGCGCCATCAGCGTCATCCCGCCGATCGAGTGGCCGGCGAGGACCAGCCGGCCGGAGGGGGCGAAGGTGTCGACGACCGCGCCGAGGTCCCGGGCGAGGTTCTCGATGGTGCACGCCGGCAGCGGCGACTCCTCGGACCGGCCGTGCCCGCGGGCGTCCCACGTGACCAGGCGGACGTCGTGGCCGTACCGGTCGAGGAGGTCGGCGACCTGGTAGTGCCAGTCCTGCTCGTCGGCGGTCCAGCAGTGCGCGAGCAGGACGGCGACCGGCGCGTCCTCGCGGCCGTGCGTCGTCACGTGCAGGGCGAGACCGTCATGGGTGCGCAGCGTGTGCCTCATCAGTCCTCCCGCCCGTCGTCGGCAGCCAGCAGCAGTGCGGTCGCCGTGGCGGCCACCCCCTCGCCCCGGCCCGTGAGGCCGAGACCGTCGGTGGTCGTCGCGGACACGGTCACCGGCGCACCCGCGGCCGCGCTGAGGACGGCCTCGGCCTCGGCGCGGCGAGGCCCGAGCCGGGGCCGGTTGCCGATCACCTGCACCGCGACGTTCCCGACCTCCCACCCGGCCGCACGCACGCGCCGGGCCGTCTCGCGCAGCAGGGTGGCGCCGGACGCGCCGGCCCACTCCGGCTCCGCGGTGCCGAAGTTGGACCCGAGGTCGCCCAGCCCGGCGGCCGACAGCAGCGCGTCACAGGCCGCGTGGGCGGCCACGTCGGCGTCGGAGTGACCCTCGAGGCCCTGCGGCTCATCGGGCCAGGAAAGGCCGGCGAGGTGCATGGGTACGCCGTCGCGCAGGCGGTGGACGTCGGTGCCGGTCCCGACGCGGAGCCGGCCGGCGAGATTCGGTGGCACGCGGGTGATCATGCCTGAGCCACAATCGGGTCCATGCGGACGTCTCGCGCCTGGTGGTGGCTGGCCGGCCTGGTCGCCGGCGCGGCCGGCCTGGCGGCGTCGTACTGCGTCGCGATGGTGATGACCATCCGCGACTCGCCGGTGGTCGCCGTGGCCGAGCAGGTGATCCGCTTCGTCCCCGGCCCGGTGGCGGAGCGGGCGATCGGCCTGCTCGGCGACGCCGACAAGCCGGTGCTGGTGGCCGTGATCCTGCTGCTCCTCGCCGCCTGCTTCGCGGGGGCCGGCCAGCTGGCCCGCCGGAGCTGGTGGGCGCCCTCGATCGTCTTCACCGTCCTGGCGGCCCTCGGAGCGGCGGCGGTCCTGGCCCAGCGCGGGGCGCGCGCCTCGGACGTCCTGCCGATCGCGGTCGGGTACGTCACCTGGCTGGTCTGCCTCTCGCTGCTGACCGACCCGCTCCGGCGCTCGGCCGCCGTCGAGGCCGAGGCGCGAGGAGTGGCGCCCGCCGAGGACCTGCCTGCCCTGCACCGGCACACCCGCCGCGGGTTCGTGCTGCGCGCCGGGGCCATGGCAGCCGTGGCGGCAGTGCTGGGCGTGGTCGGGCGGGTGGTCGGCAGCGGTCGGCGCCACGTCGAGCGGAGCCGCCGGCTCCTCAAGCTCGAGGGGGTCACCGAGGGGCTGGTCCCGCCGGGGGCCCGCATCGGCCTCGACGGCGTCACGCCCTGGCGCACGCCGAACGAGGAGTTCTACCTGATCCACACCGCGCTCGTCGTGCCGGCGATCGAGCCGACCGACTGGACGCTGCGGATCACCGGCCTGGTCGACCGGCCGATGGAGCTGACCTACGCCGACCTCCTCTCCCGGGAGATGACGCAGGCCTGGATCACGCTCAACTGCGTCTCGAACACGGTGGGCGGCGACCTCATCGGCAACGCCTGGTGGAGCGGTGTCCGCGTCGCGGACCTGCTCGCCGAGGCCGGCGTGCAGCCGGGCGCGGACGCGGTCAAGCAGACCTCCGACGACGGCTGGACGTGCGGCACCCCGCTGTCCGCCCTCACCGACGAGCGGGGAGCGATGCTCGCGGTGGCCATGAACGGCCGCCCGCTGCCGATCGACCACGGTTTCCCGGTGCGCACCATCGTCCCCGGGCTCTACGGCTACGTGTCGGCGACCAAGTGGGTGCGGGAGCTCGAGGTCACCCGCTTCGAGGACTTCGAGGCCTACTGGACGAGCAAGGGCTGGGGCGAGCGGGGACCGGTCAAGATGTCCTCGCGCATCGACGTGCCGCGCGACGACGAGGAGGTCGCGGTGGGCCTGGTGCGCTTCGGTGGCGTGGCATGGGCGCAGGGCACCGGGGTCCGCGCGGTGGAGCTCTCCCTCGACGGAGGGCCCTGGCTGCCGGCCGACCTGGCCGAGCCCGGCACGGACGACACCTGGGTGCAATGGGCGGGGGACGCCGTCGTCGAGGAGGGCGAGCACGTGGTGCGGGTGCGGATGATCGGCAGCGACGGCGAGGTGCAGACCGGCGTGGTGACCGACGTGCTGCCCGACGGCGCCACGGGCTGGCACGAGCGCTCGTTCACAGCGGTCGGATGAGCAGCGGAGCCCAGGACCGGGGGCCCCAGGACTTCGGTGGCCGCGCCGGCTGCGCCCTGGTCGTCGGCGGCAGCGGAGGCATCGGGCTCGCGGTCAGCCGGATGCTCGCGAGCCGGGGCAGCGCGGTGGCGGTGACCTACAGGTCGCGCGCGGAGGCGGGGGAGTCCGCGGCGGCCGCGGCCCGGGAGTGGGGCGTCCGCGCCACGTCGTACGCCGTGGACCTCGACGACCCGACCGCCGGGGCCGACCTCGTCGCCTCTGTCGTGGCCGACCACGGCGGGCTGCACACGGTCGTGCACGCCGCGGGCCCGCACGTGCCGATGCGGCACCTCTCCGGGGTGGAGCCGGCGGCGATGGCCGCCCAGCTGCGGGCCGACGCCGGCGGGTTCTTCTCGGTCGTCGCTCCCGCGCTGCCGCACCTGCGGGAGAGCGGGGGCTCGGTCGTCGCGGTGACGACGGCGGCGACCTCGCGGTTCCCCGTCCGCGACGGGCTCTCGTCGGCGCCGAAGGCCGCGGTCGAGGCGATGGTGCGCGCGCTCGCGACGGAGGAGGGCCGGTACGGCGTCCGGGTCAACGCCGTGGGCCCGGGGATGCTCACCGACGGCATGGCCGCCCGGCTCGTGGAGAGCGGCGAGCTCGACGACGACGCGCTCGCGGTCACCCGTCGCAACATCCCGCTGCGCCGGTTCGGCACGGCCCGCGACGTCGCGGAGGCGGTCTGCTTCCTCGCCTCCGACCGGGCCGGGTTCGTCACCGGCCAGAAGCTCGACGTCGACGGCGGCTACGGGACCTGACGGCCGGCCGGCACCGCTGTCACGGCCGCTGTCACCACTGGCCCTGCCCCCTGCGCGGCAGCGGGTGCTCGTCGTCGTGGATCACGTAGGCCAGGCCCCCGGACGTCGGGAGCCAGGCGTTCTCGAGCTCTCCGCGGTCGTAGGTGCGGCGCACCCCGGCGTTGCTCGACGCCGCCGGGTCGTTGACGACGACGTCGCCGGACTCGGTGAACCCGACGACGACCAGCAGGTGGCCGTTGGAGGCCGAGATCGGCGCGCCGGAGAGCTCGCCTGAGCCGAACGAGACCGACACGACCACCGGGATGCCGGCCTTCACGAGCCGCTCGGCGTCACGCAGCGAACGCAGCCGGGTCACGAAGGCGTGGTCGGCGAGCGGCGCGGCGTAGGCGGTGTTGAAGGGCCAGTTGCCCGTGCCCTGGTACTGCGCGTCGTAGGTCATCCGCGCGGCGTGGTCGACCTGCGGGTCCGGGTGGCCCGCGCCGACCCAGGACCAGGTCTTCGCGGGCGGCAGCGCGTCGTAGTAGGCCAGGACCATCGAGGTGGACGTCGGTGAGCACCACGCCTGCCCGCCGCCGCCCCACTGCGGCGAGTGGCCCTGGTGGATCATCTGGCTGTACTGCGGGACGTCGAGCACGACACCTCGCGCGACCCCCGGCGCGGAGGTGGTCACCGATCCCGACGGAAGCCGGGACGCGACCGCGCCGATGGTGTCGACGGCGGCCTTGGCGCGGGTCCCAACCTTCTCCAGCAGTGTCACGCGCAGCTGGTACGACGCCAGCCCGGCGGTGCGCACGGTGTCGACCGAGACGTCGGCCAGGTCGTCCCCCTGCCCGGGCACGCTGGTCCGCTTGGTGAACCGGTCACCCGAGGTCCAGCGGGCCACGACGTCCCAGCTCGACCGCTTCCCACCGGGTGCACGGCCGCGCACGGACACCTCGATCCAGCTGTTGCCCCGCGTCGTCGCGGACCACGACGGGATGAGCTCGGTGAGGTCGAACCCCGGCGCGGTCCACGGCGAGTACCAGTGGCCGCCGTCGTACCGGGTGCCGCCGAGCGTGCGGCGGGCCGACGGCTCCGGCTTCGTCGTGAGGGCGCCCTTGGTGACCCGGGTGCCGGCGAGCCGTCCGCCGCGCAGGTCCCGGCCGGCGTCCCACTGCTGGTAGGCGACCTGGCGGACGTCGGCCCGTCGCTCGACCGGTCGGTCGACCGTGCCGGCGGCCGGCGGGACCGCGAGGAGGGGACCGGCGAGGGCCAGCGAGGCACCGAGCGAGACGACCGGCGCGGAGAGGGAGGGGAGCAGACGACGCATGCGACCACGGTAGGTCACAACAGCCTCAGCAGTCACAGGTTCGGCGCAGCCTCCGGGAGGGCGCCGGGAATGCGAGGGGCGTGGGCCGGCGTCCCTAGACTGGCCGGGTGACGCTCAGGCTCTACGACACCGCGACCGGCGAGGTCCGCGACTTCGTCCCCCTCGAGGAGGGGAAGGCGGGGGTCTACCTCTGCGGCCTCACGGTGCAGTCCGAGCCGCACGTCGGACACGTGCGCTCCGGCGTCAACTTCGACGTGCTCCGACGGTGGCTGACCCACTCGGGGTACGACGTCACCTTCATCCGCAACGTCACCGACATCGACGACAAGATCCTGGCGAAGGCCGACGCCCTCGGCCGGCCCTGGTACGCCCACGCCGCCGCGATGAAGCGCGAGCTCGACCGGGCCTACGACGCCCTCAACGTGGCGCCGCCGACCTACGAGCCGGCCGCCACGGGGCACGTGCCGGAGATGGTCGAGCTGATCGAGGCGCTGATCGCCCGCGGGCACGCGTACGCCACCGACGACGGCTCCGGCGACGTCTACTTCGACGTCCGCAGCTGGCCGGCGTACGGCGAGCTGACGCACCAGCGCATCGACGACATGGAGGCGGCCGAGGACGCCGACCCCCGCGGCAAGCGGGACCCGCGCGACTTCGCGCTCTGGAAGGGCCGCAAGCCGTCCGAGCCGGTGACCGCCTCCTGGCCCAGTCCCTGGGGCCGCGGGCGTCCCGGGTGGCACATCGAGTGCTCGGCGATGGCCGGCAAGTACCTCGGCAGCGCCTTCGACATCCACGGCGGCGGGGTCGACCTCCGCTTCCCCCACCACGAGAACGAGCAGGCCCAGTCGCGCGCGGCCGGCCACGCCTTCGCGTCGTACTGGCTGCACAACGCCTGGATCACCACCGCGGGCGAGAAGATGAGCAAGTCGCTCGGGAACAGCCTGACCATCCCGGCGGTGCTCGGGCGCTTCCGCGGCATCGAGCTGCGGTTCTACCTCGTGGCCGCGCACTACCGCTCGCACGTCGAGTTCAGCTTCGAGGCGCTCGAGGAGGCCGCCGCCGGCTTCCGGCGGATCGAGGGCTTCCTCGAGCGTGCCGGCGCGCCGGCCGAGCCGGTCCCGCTCCTGCCGGAGACGTTCACCGCGGCGATGGACGACGACCTCGGCACCCCGGCGGCGGTGGCGGCGGTCTACGACGCCGTCCGGGAGGGCAACCGGCTGCTGCAGGCCGGCGACCGCGCCGGCGCGGCGGTGCAGGCGGCGGAGGTCGTCGCCATGCTCGACGTGCTGGGGCTGCACCCGGCAGACGAGGCCTGGGGCGCCACCAGCAGTGACGACGAGGCCCTCACCCACGCGGTCGACGTCCTGGTCGGCGGGCTGCTCGACCAGCGAGCGCAGGCCCGCGCCGCCAAGAACTTCGCCGCGGCCGACGCGATCCGGGACCGGATCAAGGACGCCGGCATCGAGGTCACCGACACCCCCGACGGACCGCAGTGGAGCGTGAGCTGACGTGCCAGGGGTTTCGACACGGGCGTTGGACGCCCTGCTCGACCACCGGGTTTCGACACGGGCGTCGGACGCCCTGCTCAACCACCGAGAAGAGGGGCACCGTCGTGCCAGGTAACTCCCAGCGCAAGGGCGCGATCCGCAAGAGCGGCAAGGGCCCCACGGCCGGATCCGGGGGCCGGGTGAAGCGCGGCCTCGAGGGCAAGGGGCCGACTCCGAAGGCCAAGGACCGGCCGTACCACAAGGCCCACAAGGACGCGAAGCGCGCCGAGCGCCAGGCTCCTGCCCGGCCGCGGAAGCGCTCGAGCAGCGACGTCGAGTGGATCGCCGGCCGCAACTCCGTCGTGGAGGCCCTGCGCGAGGGCGTGCCGGTGACCGCCGTCCACGTCGCCGAGGGGGCCGAGCGGGACGGTCGGCTCCGCGAGGCGTTCCGCCTCGCGGCCGAGAAGGGCATCGGCCTGCTGGAGGTGCCCCGCGGCGAGCTCGACCGGATCACCAGCGGTGCGGTCCACCAGGGCCTGGTCGCCAAGATCCCCGCCTACGAGTACGCCCATCCCGACGACCTCCTCGACGCCGCGGCGGCGGACGGCGAGCCGCCGCTCGTCGTCGTGCTCGACCAGATCACCGACCCGCGCAACCTCGGCGCGGTCGTCCGTTCCGCGGCCGGCTTCGGCGCCCACGGCGTCGTCATCCCCGAGCGGCGGGCAGCCAGCATGACTGCCGCGGCATGGAAGACCAGCGCCGGCGCCGCGGCACGGATCCCCGTCGCGCAGACCGTCAACCTCGTCCGCCAGCTCAAGGCCTACCAGGACGCGGGCTGCATGGTCGTCGGGCTCGCCGCCGACGGCGACGTCACCCTGCCGGAGCTGGTGGCACCCGACGGGCTCGCCGAGGGTCCGCTGGTGATCGTGGTCGGCGCCGAGGGCGGCGGGCTGTCGCGGCTGGTCGCCGAGACCTGCGACCAGCTGGTCTCCATCCCCATGGCCAACTCCCTGGAGTCGCTCAACGCCGGCGTGGCCGCCTCGGTCACGCTGTACGCCGTCGCCCAGGCCCGCGCCTGAGGCCGTCCGTGCCCCGCCGGTACCTCGCCCTCGCGGCCGCCGTTGCGGTGTGGTCGGCGCTCGCGGGGGCCATCGGCGTCACGGTGTTCCTCCAGGACAGCCGGGCGATCACGGTCGCCAGCCACGACGCCGTCCTGCGCCCGACCCTCGACGGAACGGTCCTCGTACGGACCGGACCGGTGCTGCCCGACGTGCGCCTCGACGCCGGCTCGCGGATCGGCGTCGAGCTGCGGCTCGGCAAGACCGAGGCCGAGTCGACCGACGAGCTGCTGCGCCGCTACGCCTACATCGCCGGTCAGCCGGAGGGTGCCCGGGCGAAGGTCACCAACGTCGTGGGCGACATGGCGCGCGAGGCCGCGCTGCGGGGTGCTGCGCTGGCGCTGCTGCCCGTCCTCGTGTGGGTGCTGGTCGGCCCGGGTCGCCGGCGGGAGCTGCGCGAGGCGGTCCCGACCTGGCGCGGCGCGACCGCGCTCGCAGCGACCCTGGCGCTCGCGGTGGTGCTCCTCGAGCCGTGGGCGGACGACGACGAGCAGGTCGACGACGAGCGCGAGTGGGTCCCGCTCGCGGAGTGGGTCGGGCCGGGGGTCGACCTGCCGGAGGACGCCGAGGTGCTCGAGGTGCGCGGCGACGTCATCACCCGGCAGACCCGCCGCCTGGTCGAGAGCGCGATCAACACCTACGCCAAGAGCAAGGAGTTCTATGCCACGGCGGCCGAGGACGCCGCCGAGCTCGTCCTGCGGGAGCCCGCCGAGGACGAGACCGTCGTGGCCCTCGTGTCCGACCGGCACGACAACATCGGCATGGACCCGGTTGCCCGGGCGATCGCCGATGCCGCGGGCGCCACGGCGGTGTTCGACGCCGGCGACGACACCTCCGCCGGCGAGGCCTGGGAGGCGTTCTCCCTCGACTCGGTGACCGCTGCCTTCGAGGACCTGGAGCGGTACGGCGTCGCCGGGAACCACGACAACGGTGACTTCGTCACCGACTACCTCGCCGAGCGGGGCTGGACCATGCTGGACGGCGAGGTCGTGGAGGGTCCCGGCGGCGCGCCGCTGCTGGGCGTCGACGACCCGCGCGCCAGCGGCCTGGGCAGCTGGCGCGACGAGACCGGGCTCTCCTTCGGCGAGGTCGCCGAGCGGCTCGCGGACGAGGCGTGCGAGGCGGAGGAACGCGTCGCCACGGTGCTGGTGCACGACGCGAACCTCGGCAGGGACGTCCTGGAGCGGGGGTGTGCCGACCTGGTGATCGGCGGCCACCTCCACGTGGCGAGCGGGCCCACGCGCGTGGTCGGGGAGAACGGTCAGGTGGGGCACACCTACACGACGGGGACGACCGGCGGCGCGGCGTACGCCATCGCGATCGGCTCGAAGATCCGCCGGACGGCGACGGTCTCGCTGCTCACCTACGGTGACGGCCGCCCGGTCGGGGTGCAGCAGGTCGACCTGCTCACCAACGGGGTCTTCGAGGTCGGGGAGCACGTCGCCCTGTCCTACGAGACCGACGACGAGCGGCCGACGGTGGTGCCGCCGCCGACCGGTGCACCGGGGCCCGCGCCGCTGCCCGGTGACCCGGCCGCCTCCTAGGCTGGTGCCCATGGCGACGGACGTGGACAGGTTGCTGCCGGGCGAGGATGCGGAGGCGCTGCTCGGCCTCGCCCGCTCGATCGCGCGCGAGAAGCTCGCGCCGCAGGTGGACGGCATGGAGGAGCGCGCGGAGTTCCCGGCCGAGGCGTACGCCGTCCTCGGGCGCGCCGGTCTCCTGAGCCTGCCGTTCGCGGAGTCGTACGGCGGCGCCGACCAGCCCTACGAGGTCTACCTCCAGGTCGTCGAGGAGCTCGCGGCCGTGTGGCCGAGCGTCGCGGTCGGCGCGAGCGTGCACACCCTCACCGCGACGGTGGTCGCGGGGAACGCCTCCGAGGAGCAGTGCGGGCGGTGGCTGCCGCGGATGCTCTCCGGCGGGTGGCTCGGCGCCTACTGCCTCTCCGAGCCCCAGGCCGGCTCCGACGTCAGCGCGATCGCGACACGGGCGACCCGGGAGGGCGACGACTACGTCCTCACCGGCACCAAGCAGTGGATCAGCAACGGGTCCCACGCCGACTACTACATCGTCTTCGCCCGCACCGGCCCCGACCCGAAGCGCGGGCTGTCGGCCTTCATCGTCCCCGGCGACACCCCCGGGCTGGCCTTCGGTGCGCCGGAGCGGAAGCTCGGCCTGCACTGCGACGTGACGACGCAGGTCGTCCTGGACGGCGCCAGGGTGCCCGCCGCGGACCGGGTCGGCGCAGAGGGCGACGGCATGCGGGTCGCCCTGTCGGCGCTCGACGCCGGCCGGCTCGGCATCGCCGCCGTCGCGACCGGGATCGCCCAGGCCGCGCTGGAGCACGCGGTCGCCTACGCCGGCGAGCGTCACCAGTTCGGCCGTCCCATCGGTGAGTTCCAGGGTCTGCAGTTCCTCCTCGCCGACATGGGCGCGGAGGTGGAGCGGGCCCGGGCGACGTACCTCCACGCCGCCCGGCTCAAGGACGCCGGCCGGCCGTTCTCCCGGCAGGCCAGCATCGCGAAGGTCACGGCCAGCGACGCCGCCATGCGGGTGACGACCGATGCCGTGCAGGTCCTCGGGGGCAACGGGTACACCCGCGACTACCCGGTCGAACGGCTGTTCCGGGACGCCAAGATCACCCAGATCTTCGAGGGCACGAACCAGATCCAGCGCATGGTGATCGGCCGCGACCTGCTCCGCTGAGCCGGCGAACGGTAGGTGAACGGCGCCGCAACGTCTGCTCCAGCCCTTGGGTCGGGGGAGTCGGCACCGCACCGTGGAAGGTGCGTGAGACCGACCCCCGACCGGGTCTCCGGCCCGGTCCACGAGAGGAGCACGACATGAGCGCACCGCAGGACGAGAAGCAGCAGTCCCACCGTGACCGCGTCGTCGACGAGGTCGTCGACAAGGTCAGCCAGCGCCAGGCGATCGACCGCGACGAGGTCGAGGTCCGGCAGCGGGCCGAGGAGGCAGTGGACGGTCTCATCGAGGAGCCCGTGCAGACCTTCACCCCGCTGCTCGCGGAGAACGAGGTCGTCACCGGCCTGGTGGGCCCGGACCGCGGTGCCGCCGCGGGAGGCGACCTGCGCTGACCCGGCGCTGACCCGGCGCCCGGGCCACCGGCGGCCGGGCGCCGTGTTTGCGGTGACGGGCCGGATCCACGAGGATCCACGCGTCGGCCGGCGGAGCGGGCGGAGGAGCGGATCGCGTTGGAGAGCTACGACGTCAAGCGGGCCCGTCGGGACCTGTACTCCGCCAGGCAGCACGTCTGCACCGTCGTGGACGTGCCCGCGATGTCGTTCCTCGTCGGGGACGGCGCGGGCGACCCGAACACCTCGGACGACTACCGCGCCGTCGTGAGCGCGCTGTACGTGACGTCCTATGCCATCCGCGCCCTCGCGGTCGAGGAGGTCGGCCGCAAGCACACGGTCGCACCGCTGGAGGGTCTGTGGTGGGCCGAGGACCTGCGCGCGTTCGCGCGCCGGGACGCCGGCGAGTGGTGCTGGCGGATGATGATCGGCCAGCCCGACTGGATCGACGCCGACCTGGTGGCGCGGGCCAAGGAGCGCGCCGCCACGAAGGTCGACGCGTCGGTGCTCGACCGCCTCCTCCTCGAGGAGCTCGCCGAGGGCCCGTGCGTCCAGGTCCTCCACGTCGGCCCCTACGACGAGGAGGGGCCCACCATCGCGGCGATGCACGCGTTCATCGAGGACCGGGGGCTCGAGCTCACCGGTCGGCACCACGAGATCTACCTCGGCGACCCGCGCCGGGCGGCGCCGAACCGCCTGCGGACCATCCTGCGGCAACCGGTCGTCCGCTGCCGGTGACACCGGGACGCCGGCGGCTCGGTCACCTCCGTCAGTCGTCGTCGACCGGGGCCCGTGACATCTCGACGAGCTGGCGCAGGCAGTGCTCGCGCAGAGGATCGGGGAACCCCTCGGCCAGCCGGTAGAAGACGGTGCGACCCTCCTTGCGGCGCGCCACGAGGCCGGCGGTGCGCAGGACGCGCAGACCGTAGGAGACGGCGTCCTCGCTCACCGACAGGGCCAGGGCCAGGTCGCCGACGCACAGCTCGTCGACGACGTCCAGGGCGTAGAGCAGCCGGGCGCGCGTCGGGTCCGCGATGATCGAGAGCACGCTCGTGAGCCGGTCGCCCTCCTCGGCGGAGGGGAGGCGCTCACGGGCCTTCGCGACGCGGCCGGGATCGACCGGGTGCTGATGGGTCGCGGCGGAGTGGTGCATGCCGCGCCCGGTACCCACGCGGCGCCGCGTGACAGCAGCCGATCCCACGGGTCATCCGGACAGTCGTGCGGATGACCGGGTCCGTGGCCGGGTACCCGCCCCCTGATTGCGGTGGCGCAAGCGGGTCCGCCAGCCGGGTGTCCCGTCGCCGCGACGAGGGAGGAACCATGACCCACGAGAAGATGCTCGACACCTACCCCGGTGAGATCGGCGGGGTCGACCGGGAGAAGCTGGCCGCCTGCATCGCCGCGTGCTTCGAGTGTGCGCAGGCCTGCACGGCGTGTGCGGACGCCTGCCTGGCCGAGGAGATGGTGGCCGACCTTCGAGCCTGCATCCGCAACAACCTCGACTGCGCCGACGTCTGTGCGGCGACCGGGAGCATCCTGTCGCGACAGACGGCCGGTGACGCGAGGGTGGTCCGCGCGATCCTCGAGGCCTGTGCCGCAGCCTGCAAGGCCTGCGGGGACGAGTGCGCGTCCCATGCGGAGATGCACGAGCACTGCCGCGTCTGCGCCGAGGCGTGCCGCCGCTGCGAGCAGGCGTGCCGCGAGCTGCTGGCCTCCATGGCCTGAGCCGCACCACGCCTGGACCTGGGAGGAAGGACGACCGTGCTGGACGTGGTGCTGCTCGTGGCCGGCGCGCTGCTGCTCGTCGCCGTCCTGGGCGACGCGCTGGTCACGACCCTGGCGACCTCCGCCGGGGCCGGCCCGCTGACGAGCCTGGTGCTCGGCGGCCTGTGGCGCGGCATGCTCAAGCTGCACCGTCAGGACCAGGGGTCGTCCTTCCTCACCGCGGCGGGGCCGATCGTGCTCATCTGCACGGTGCTGACGTGGGTGGGCATCCTCTGGGCCGGCTGGACCCTCGTCTTCCTCGGCTCCGACGCGATCGTCGACGCGAGCAGCAAGCGGCCCGCCGACGTCGCCGACGTCGTCTACTACGCGGGCTTCACCGTCTTCACGCTCGGGACCGGCGACTTCGTCGCCACGACCCCGGTGTGGCGGATCGCCACCGCGGTCGCCTCCTTCTGCGGCCTCTTCCTCGTCACCCTGGCCATCACCTACCTGCTCTCGGTGCTCTCCGCGGTCGTCGCCCGGCGCGCCCTCGCCGTGCAGATCCACGGCCTGGGCTCCTCGCCGGCCGGGATCGTCGCGCAGGGCTGGACGGGGGAGGGGTTCGGGAGCATGTTCCAGCAGCAGCTCGTCTCCCTCGGCGCGTCCGTCGCCGTGTCGGCCGAGCAACACCTGGCGTACCCGGTGCTGCACTACTTCCACTCCTCCAGCCGGCAGCTGGCAGCGCCCGTGGCGATCGCCCACCTCGATGACGCGCTGACCATCCTCCACGAGGCGATCGCGCCGGCCCAGCGGCCGGAGCGCAGCGCGGTGGTGCCGCTGCGGTCCTCCGTGGCGCGCTACCTCTCCACCGCCAGTGACACCGCGTGGGTCCCCGACGCCGATCCGCCGCCCGCACCCGACGTCGGTGAGCTGACCGCCGCCGGCGTGCCGATCCTGGACGGCGCGCGCACCGGAGAGGTCTTCCGCCGCCACGACGAGCGACGCGCCAGCCTGCACCGCCTCGTGCTGAGCGACGGCTGGTCCTGGACCGGGCCGCCCCCCGGCGACCGCTGAGACTCCCAGACTCGATCCCTGCCCCCGACCCGACCGCGCCACACCCACAGGAGCTCCCCATGGACGACCAGAGCCACGCCCACCACGGTGCCGACCACGGTGCCGACCACGGTGACGACCGGGATGCGGCGATGAAGAAGAAGCACGAGCGGCGGATGTACCTGCGCTTCGCCGCCATGATCGCGACGTCGACCGCCGTGATGTTCGTGCTGACCTACAGCAACACCTACCAGTTCGAGCACATCCACTACAGCCAGGAGCGGCTCTACATGGCGCTGCTCATGGGCGCCGCGATGGCGATGGTGATGCTCTCCTTCATGGTCTCGATGATGTACAAGAGCCGCGCGCTCAACGCGGTGGTCGTCGTGACCGCGATCGCGCTCTTCGGTGCCGCCTACACGGCCTCGCGCACCCAGCTCTTCGTCGACGACGAGCGGTACATGAAGGCGATGGTCCCCCACCACTCGATCGCCATCCTCACCAGTGAGCGCGCCGACATCGACGACGTGCGTGTCCGCCAGCTCGCCGACGAGATCATCCGCACCCAGCGGCTGGAGATCAAGGAGATGGAGTGGCTGCTGGAGGACATCGAGGAGCACGGCCTGGCCACGACCGACGAGGAGGCCGCCGAACGTCCGATCCCGGACTTCGAGGCCTCCGCCGGCGCGTCGCTCGCCCGCGCCGACGCAGCCGCACGCGAGGTCCAGCTGCTCGAGGCACTGCGCCACCTGGTCGCGGGCGGCTGATTTCGGCCGGCACGGGCTTCGCATGGTCCGGAGCGCAAGGGTGTAGCCGGATCGTGACGTGGACATGCCTGTGGGCACCGTCACCTTTTTCCTCTACTCTCGTTGAGAACTAGTACGTGTTCTAGTTTTCTCTCCGTGGAGGACCTGTGCCCACCCTGCGACGCACTCGCGCCGGATCGGTCGCCCTCGGCGTCCTGGCCGGTGCCCTGACGCTCAGCCTCGCCGCCTGCGGGTCCCAGCTCCAGCCCGACCAGGTCGTCGGTGCCGGCGGGGTGCCGGTCGCGGGCGGTGACCCGGTCGGTGGCGTCGTGCCCGGGGACCCCTCGAGCGGCGACATCCCCGGGTCGGGCACGGTCGGCTCCGACGGGACCGGTGGCACCAGCGGCACCGACGGCACCAGCGGGACCCCGGGCAGCAGCGGCTCAGGTGACCCGACCGGGGGCTCGGGTGGCGGCGACGCGCCCCAGGCTGGTGGCGAGAACGCACCCACCGGTGGCACGAAGGCCGGCTCCTGCGAGGGCTTCAAGAACACCACGGGGATCACCGACTCGACGATCACCATCGGCAACGCCTCCGACATCTCCGGCCCGGTCCCGGGCATCTTCGAGGCGGCGCAGGACGCGGTGAAGGCCTACGTCGCCTACTTCAACGCCTCCAGCAAGATCTGTGGGCGACAGCTGGCGCTGAAGGCCTACGACAGCCGCACCGACGCGGGCGCCGACCAGCAGGCCTACTCCGACGCGTGCGACAACACCTTCGCCGTCATCGGCTCGATGTCGGCCTTCGACTCCGGCGGGGCGGCCGTCGCGGAGGACTGCGGGCTGCCCGACGTCCGGTCCGCGGCAGTGACCAACGAGCGGCAGGCGTGCAGCACCTGCTTCGGGGCGCAGTCGACGGTGGCCACGGAGTTCCAGAACGCCGTGCCCGACTACGTGCTCAAGAACTTCAAGGCGGCCTCGCAGAACGCCGCGATGCTCTACATCAACGCCGGCGCCGCGGCCGAGAACGGCAAGCTCCAGGCGCAGGCGATGACGAAGCGGGGCATGAAGTTCACCTACGTCAAGCCGATCGACATCGCCGAGTTCAACTACGCTCCGTACGTCCAGCAGATGAAGGACGCCGGCGTGAAGTACGTGCAGATGATCGCCCAGCCGGCGCAGTTCGTGCGCCTGGCCGACGCGATGAAGCAGCAGGGCTTCAAGCCGGACGTCTTCATGATCGACCCCTCGGCCTACGACTCCGAGTACGTCAAGTCGGGCGGGGACGCCGCGGACGGCACGACGGTGTTCTTGAACTTCACGCCGTTCGCCGAGGCGAGCTCCAACAAGGAGATGCAGCTGTACACCAGCTGGCTGCAGCAGGTGAAGCCCGGTGCCGAGCCGTCGTTCTTCGGGGTCTTCGCCTGGTCGGCGGCCCGTCTCTTCGCCGAGCGCGCGACCGCCCTGGGTGCCAAGCTCACTCGGCCCGCCTTCGTCGCGGAGATGAAGAAGGTCGACAACTGGACGGCGAACGGCATGCACTCGCCGCAGCGCCCGGGTCCCAAGCGCACCGGCGAGTGCTGGCGGTTCATCAAGCTCGACGGTGGCACGTGGAGCCCCGTGGGCGGCACCAAGTACCAGTGCTCGGGAACCACGCTCGTCGGCTGACGCCCGGCGTCCCGCCTGTGGCGCACGTCACCAAGGCCGCCGTCCCTCGTTGACCGCACACCGAACCGATCCGCGAACCGTGGGAGGAACCATGTCGCAGCAGGTGCCTGGGCGCCGCTCGCGGGCGAGCCGCTCGACGGCCGCCGCGGCGCTCACCCTCGCCGCGGTCCTCCTCGCGGCCTGCGGTTCGCAGGTCGCGCCGGAGACCGTCTCCCTGCTCGCCACGGCGAACGGCACGGGCGGGCTGGGCCCGGCGGGCGTCGATCCGGCCACCGGCGAGATGCCCGGCTCGGGGCCGGCCCTCGACCCGGTCGGCGGCTCCGGCGACGTGTCGGGCACCGG
>NZ_JBNCOG010000028.1:0-47423 GCF_051280745.1 Nocardioides ureilyticus
GGGGGGGGGGGGGGCGGTGGGGCTGGGGGGGGGGGGGGGGGGGCGGGGGGGGGGGGGGGGGGGGGGGGGGGGGCGGGGGGGGGCCCCCCCCCCCACGACTCCTACACGTGGAACCTCGTCCACCTCGTCGCCGCCGTCACCGGCACGCTCCCGGCGGTGGTCCAGCACGACGAGGTGAGCGCGTCCGAGGTGCTGTCGCACAGCCATGTCGTCCTCTCACCCGGCCCCGGGAGCCCGGACGACCCGGCCGACTTCGGGGTCGGCCGGGAGGTGCTGGCCGCCGCCACCCGGCCGGTCCTCGGCGTCTGCCTCGGCATGCAGGGGCTCGTGGTGGCGTACGGCGGGAGCGTCGGCCGGGTCGAGCCGGCCCACGGTGAGGTGGCCCGCGTCTCCCACGACGGCCGCGGCGTGCTCGCGGGCCTGCCGCAGGGCTTCTCGGCCGTCCGGTACCACTCGCTCGCCGCCCTCGACGTGCCCGAGCCGCTCGAGGTGACCGCCCGGTCCGAGGACGGGGCCGTCATGGGCGTGCGGCACCGGACGCTCCCGCTCGAGGGCGTCCAGTTCCACCCCGAGTCGGTGCTCTCCGAGCACGGCCTGCGGATCGTGGCCACCTTCCTCGGCAGGTCAGGCTGATGGCGGCCGGCACGGAGCCGGACGGGGCCGGCCCGGGATGGGCCGACCCGGTCGCGGCGTTCCGGGAGGTGGCCGCAGCGCACCCGCGCTGCTTCTGGCTCGACGGCGGCGGCGCACGTGAGTGGTCGGGGCGCCGGTCGGTCCTCGGCTGGCTGGACGACGACGACGTGTCGCTGACCTACGACGCCGGGACCCGGACCGTCACCCGGCACGCCGGCGGGCGCGCCGAGGTGGTCGGCGAGCCGGGCGCCGGCGACGTCTTCGCCGCCCTCGACGCCGAGCTGGCGGCGGGTGGGCCGGGGGACCAGTGGTTCGGCTACCTCGGCTACGCCTGCCGCCCCGACCTGGCTGCGCGGCCGGCGCGCGGCGTACCGGATGCGGTGTGGATGCGGCCCTCGCACGTCCGCCTGTTCACGCACCCCGAGGCCGAGGCCGATCCCCGCACCGAACCCCGCACCGAACCCGGCGCCGAGCCCGGCGGACGTCATGCGGACGGAGCACCCCCCGCCACCGTCCGCATGACGTCCGCTGCGGCCGACCCGCCGGCCGAGTACCAGGCGGCCTTCGACCGGGTCCAGGAGGCGCTGCACGCCGGGCACAGCTACGAGGTCAACCTGACCCACCGCCTGCGGGTGACGAGCGACCTCGACCCCGTCGCGACGTACCTCCGGCTGCGCACGCTCAACCCCGCGCCGTACGCCGGCTTCCTGCAGCACGACGTTCCGGGCGCGCGGGCCTGGCTGCTCTCCAGCAGCCCCGAGCGGTACGCCACCGTCGCTGCGGACCGCACGATCGAGACCAAGCCGATCAAGGGCACCACCCCGCGCGGTGCCACCCCGGCCGAGGACGCCGCCGCCGCACACCGGCTCCGCACCGAGGCGCGCTACCGCGCGGAGAACCTGATGATCGTCGACCTGCTGCGCAACGACCTCGCCACCGTCTGCGAACCCGGCACGGTCGAGGTACCGGTGCTGATGGACGTCGAGTCCTACCCGGGCGTGCACCAGCTGGTCTCCACCGTCCGCGGCCGGCTCCGCGAGGACGTCTCGACGGTGGGGGCGCTGCGCAGCCTCTTCCCGGCCGGCTCGATGACCGGTGCGCCCAAGCGGCGGACCATGGAGGTCGTCGACGCGGTCGAGGCCACGCCGCGCGGGGTGTACGCCGGCGCGTTCGGCTGGGTCTCGGCGGACGGCCGCGCCGACCTCGGGGTCGTCATCCGCAGCCTCGTCACCCCCGGTGACGGCACCTGGGAGGTGGGTACCGGAGGGGGCGTCACCGTCCACTCCGACGCCGCCTCCGAGCACGCCGAGGCACGATGGAAGGCGGCACGGCTGCTGGCCGCCCTGGACGAGCAGCGTGACACCCCGTCCGACACCCCGGGAGGAACCCTCGCGTGACCGCCGTCGAGAGCATGCCCAAGTCCCACGTCATCGTGCTCTTCGGAGCCACCGGCGACCTCGCCCGCCGCAAGCTCCTGCCGGGGCTGCTGCACCTGTCCGAGGCCGGCCTGCTCTGCGACACCCGGATCGTCGGCACGTCGCTGGAGGAGGTCGACACCGAGCACTTCGCCAAGCTCGCCCGTGACGCCTGCGAGGAGTTCGGCGAGGGGACGATCGACGACGCCCGCTGGGCGCCGTTCGCGAAGATGCTGCGCTACGTCAGCACCGCCAACGGACCCGAGGCGCTGGCCGAGGAGGTACGCCGCGCCGAGGCCGAGCTGCCCGGGCCCGACGAGGAGAAGCGGCGGCTGCACTACCTCAGCGTGCCGCCGAAGGCCGCCCTGGACGTGGTCCACCAGCTCGACCAGGCGGGCCTGGTGGAGCGGTCGCGGATCGTGATGGAGAAGCCGTTCGGCACCGACCTGGCCTCGGCGCAGAAGCTCAACGCCCGGCTGCACGAGGTCTTCGACGAGGCCCAGATCTTCCGGATCGACCACTTCCTCGGCAAGGAGGCGGCGCAGAACATCCTCGCCTTCCGCTTCGCCAACGGCCTCTTCGAGCCGATCTGGAATCGCAACTTCATCGACCACGTGCAGATCGACGTGCCGGAGACGCTCGGGCTCGAGGGGCGCACGAAGTTCTACGAGTCGACCGGCGCCTTCCGCGACATGGTGGTCACCCACCTGATGCAGGTGATGGCGTTCATGGCGATGGAGCCGCCCACCTCGCTGGAGCCGGAGCCGATCAGCGACGAGAAGACCAAGGTCTTCCGCTCGATGAAGCACATCGACCCGCACACCGTGGTCCGCGGCCAGTACGCCGGCTACCGGGAGAAGGACGAGGTCGCCGAGGACTCCGACACCGAGACGTTCATCGCGCTCAAGGTGGAGATCGACAACTGGCGGTGGGCCGGCGTGCCGTTCTACCTGCGCACCGGCAAGAAGATGCCCGAGAGCGCGCGGATCATCTCCATCGCGTTCAAGGAGCCGCCGCTGTCGATGTTCCCGGCCGGGTCGAACGCCGGCACGCAGGGGCCCGACCACCTCACCTTCGACCTCGCCGACGAGTCCCGGATGTCGTTGTCGTTCTACGGCAAGCGGCCGGGCCCCGGCATGAAGCTGGAGAAGGTCTCCATGCAGTTCGCCACCCACGAGACGTCGTCGGCGACGGGCGTGCTCGCGGCGTACGAGCGCCTGATCCACGACGCGATGCGTGGTGACCAGACCCTGTTCACCACCGCCGAGGGCATCGAGACGCTGTGGGCGAAGTCCGCCGAACTGGTGGACTCGCCGCCGCCGGTGCGGATCTACCAGCCCGGCACGTGGGGGCCGAACGCCATGCACCAGCTCGTCGCGCCGCACGCCTGGCGGCTGCCGTTCGAGCGCGCCTGGCGGACCCCGTCGGTCGGCGGCGCCGACGCCTGACGCTCCGGCTGTCCGCGGGCTCAGGCGCCCGAGGTCCTCCGCCGGCCGTCGTCCTCCCACTGCTCGCGGCCCAGGTCGACGGTCTTGCGACTGTTGGCGATGGAGGTGAGCACGACCGTCCCGAGGGTCCCCTGCCGGTCGAAGATCGTCGCCGTGCCGACGGCGATGCCGTCCGTCTCGACCCGGTCGGCGGCGGCGAGACCGATCTCGTTGCCGGCGGGTGTCCGCGCCAGGGTCAGGGTGATGTCGGTGTTGATGTACTCCACGCCGAGGGTGCCCCAGTTGGTCACTAGACTCCCGCCGTCGGCGATCGCGGCGGCTGCCTGGAACGGCGTCAGCGCTTCGCCGGCCACCACCGGGACCGCGCTGTTCCACGAGGTCTTCCGTCCTGCGTTCTGGTGCTCGCGGAAGTCCTGGGTCCACTCCGAGCCGCTGTGGAGGAACGGCACGTGCGGGTCCTCGGTCGGCGGCGCCACCGACTCCGGCGGCGGCGAGGGGCGCTCGGTGGGGTGCCAGACCTCGCCGGTCGCGCTGCCCGCCGCCTTGAGGAAGAGGCAGCTCGCCCGCGCGACCGGTGCGCCCTCCTGGTGGGCCACGACGTCGAGGAGCGCCAGCCGGGCGCTGGCGCGGACCAGCTCGGTGGTGAAGGTCAGCGGCTGCGACGTCGCCGGGCGGAAGAGGTCGACGGTGTAGCGCGCCGGCCGCAGCTCGGTGCGCCCCTCCGTGGCCAGCCGCTGCTCGAGCGCCCGGGCCAGCGCCCCGCTGACCGCGACCCCGTGGAGGTGGTCGCCGCCCCAGCTGCTCCTGGCGAGGTCGGTGGCGAGGAGGCGGTCGCCGTCGGCGGTGAAGAAGGCGAGGTCCATGGACGCATCCTGCCGCGGCCGCCTTTACCCGCAGGCTGCCGGTCCCGCCCTCGGGGGGTCCAAGGCTGCCGTTCCAGCTCCTCGACGTGGCCCTTGCCTTCGAACAGGTGTGCGAATATCATAGGTCCATGACCGTTCTCCCCGTTGCTGCGCCGGCCGAGCTGGCTGATGTCGCGGTGACGCCGGCGGCGTTGCTGGACCGGGTGCGGGCGGCGCGGGAGGCTGCGGATGCGGCCGAGGTGGAGCTGTTGGTGCTGGCGGTGGAGTGGGCGCACGCGCACCCGGCGCTGGAGGGACAGCAGGCGTGGGGTGTGCCCGGTGTGCCCGTGCCTGGTGTCGCTCGTGAGGAGCGGCATGCTGACGGTGTGGTGCGGAAGGTCGCGGCGGCGCCGGTGGAGGGGTTCTTGTTCGGCATCGACGCTGCGGGGGATGCGGAGCCGCCCTCGGAGCTGGCCGGTCTGCCTCTGGTGCGGTGGGACGCCCCCGCGGCCTTCGCGGCGGCGAACTCGATGTCGACCGAGGCCGGTCAGGCGCTGATCCGGGACGCGCTCACGTTGCGGCACCGGCTGCCCAAGGTCTGGAGGCGGACCGTCGCCGGTGAGGTGCCGGCGTGGCGGGCCCGGCGGGTGGCCCAGGCGGTCCTGGCCCGCCCCGACGACGTGGCGACCTACGTCGATGACCACGTCGCCCCGGTCGCGGGGTCGGTCGGGGTGACCCGGTTGGACCGGCTGGTGGACGAGGCGATGCTGCGGCTGCACGCCGAGGAGCGCGAGCTGGCGCAGCTCGAGGCGCTCGACGCCCGGTACGTCCGCCTCGACGAACGGACGTTGAACCACACCGGGCTGGCGGAGCTGGTGGTGCGTGGGGACTGGAAGGACCTCCACGACGTCGAGGCCACCATCGGCCGCCTCGCCGGGGTCCTCGGCCGCGAGGGTCAGGCCGGGCACGGGGAGTCCCTCGACGTGCGCCGTTCCATGGCCGTCGGGGTGCTCGCCGACCCCGCCGCCGCGCACGCCCTGCTGCACGGCGAGGAGCCCGGCGGCCGGCCGCGAGGCTGTAGGTCGGGCTGTGGGTCGCGGAGGATCGTGCTCTACCTCCACCTGACCGACGCGGCGGTGTGGGGCTTCGACACCGTGGGCCGCAACCAGACCGCGGCCCGCCCCGAGCTGGAGCAGACCATCCGGTCCTGGTGCGGGCGCACCGACACCCACCTGACGGTCAAGCCGGTCATCGACCTGGCCGAGCACCACCACGTCGAGGCCTACGAGGTCCCCGACCGGCTCCGCGAACAGGTCGCGCTGCGCGACCCCCAGTGCGTCTTCCCCTGGTGCACCCGGCCCGCGAAGGCCTGCGACTGCGACCACATCACCGCCTATGCCACCGACGGCACCGGTGGACCGACGTGCAGCCACAACACCGCGCCGCTGTGCCGCCGACACCACCGGCTCAAGACCCATGCCGGCTGGACCTACCGGCCCGTAGACCCGGTCATCGACCCCGGCGTCTACGCCTGGACCGACCCCCACGGCCACCACTACCTCCGCGGCCCCACCGGCACCCGGATCATCGACGTGGTCAGCGACCCCTGAGCGACTGCGGTGCCCCACCGATCCCGCGTCAACCGACGTTAAGCAGTCTCAGCACGCCGTCCGGATCGTCAGTCCCCTCGGCTGCCACGAGCTCACGCACCCGTCGTTCGTACGCCGCTACCTCGTCCCCGGAGAGGACCTCGCGACCGGCGCCTGGGGTGCCCCGGCGGAAGAACGCGGCCGGGTCCTTGAGCACGCCACGCGGGCCGGGAGCCGCATCGGCGGCTGACGCTCGCATGCTCGCGAGCGTCGCGCCGTCCACCAGCGACGGCCACGCCCGCGGGTCCAGGTCGACGTCGAGCCGGTCGGCGAGCCACCGCATCGTGCCCTCGAGGTCGGCGGCGAGGTCCTCGTAGCGCACGACCAGCACGTGTCTGTCGTCGCATCGCGCCCACGCGTCCGACGCGTGGTGCACGACGCCGGCCAGCGAGTCCATCGACGTCAACGGGTCGGCTTCGCGCGTCGTCCACCGGACGAGCCACTCCGCGAGCGGTGCACGTGGCGAGGGTAGCGGGGCGGGTCGTCCGGTGAGCTCGGCGATCCGCCCGCGGTCGAGGTTGTCGCCCTGGTGGTACAGCGACACCGCCATGTCCAACGGATCGCGCACCACCACGACGTACGTCGCCCTGGGGTCCAGGACCACGCCGTCGAGCGGAGTGTGGGTCTTGAGCACCCGCCGCCCGGGTTGTGCGTCCAGACGCGCGAAGAGGTCACCCTCCGGCTCGAGCAGCCAATCCACCCACGGCGACAGCTCGCCGACCGGGGCAGGCAGCGCCGCCGTGCCGTGGACGAGGGACAGACAGATCTGCTGCATCCACGTCGTGCCGCTCTTCGAGCGGGTGCTCACCACGACGTCGCCTCGGCGGAACCGGAACCGCTGCCACCGGTCGCTGTCCTCCTCGTCGGAGACGTACCGCCGGGGTGCCGTCATCGCGGCGCACCGGAGTCCCCGGCGCTCATCGCGACTCGGGCGCCCGGGCGGAGAGCAACCGGATGACGCCCCGGGCGGCCCGGACCAGGCGGCCGCGGTCGTCCGTGTCCAGCGAGATCCCGTTGACCGACTCGACCAGTCCGCCGGTCTGGACGAAGGCGGTGACGACCACGGCCTCGTCGGTGGTCTGCACGACCATCCGCGCGCCGTCGGCCGTCGGCACCTCGAGGTCCTGCACCCGGCCGGCGACGTCCCCGATGGTGTCCCACGCCTCCTCGAACGGCCCGTCGAACCACAGGTAGTTCAGGTCCAGGGTGGGCCCGCCCTCGGCGACGGGGACGTAGGTGCACCGCTCCACCCCGGTCGCACCGGTCTCCTCGGTGACCTCCTCCCCGAGGAGTGCGGAGACCTCCTCGGGCTCCAGGTCCGAGCACGGGCTCCAGGAGGTCGGCGGCGGGCCCGTCTGCTCGGGCTCCTCCGAGCACGCCCCGAGCAGCGGTACGGCGACCAGCCCGGCGGCCAGCCCGGCCAGCCTGTCCACCCGCCGGCGCGTCATCGCCGGCCCCCGCTCCGGGCGGGCTCGGTGGCGACCGGCTGGCCGGCCGCCGGCAGCGCCAGCACCAGCCGCGCGCCGCCCGCAGGCGAGTCGGCCACCTCCAGTCGCCCGGCGTGCCGGTCCGCCACCTGTCGCACGATCGAGAGGCCCAGCCCGGAGCCGGGCATCCCGCGCGACTCCTCCGAGCGCCAGAACCGGTCGAAAACGTGCGGCCGGTCGGCCTCCGCGATGCCGGGGCCCTCGTCGTCGACGGTGAGGACGCCGTCCACGAGCCGCACCGTGACCGTGCCGCCCGGCGGGCTCCACTTGACCGCGTTGTCGAGCAGGTTGGTGACCGCGCGCTCGAGCGCGGCGGCGTCGCCGACGATCTCGAGCGGCTCGGCGGTCACCTCCAGGACCAGCCCGGGTGCCCGCCGACGGACTCGCGCCACGGCCTGGTCGAGCACCTCGGCAAGGTCGACCGGCGCCACCACGTGGGTCGAGGGGTCGTCACGGGAGAGCTCGACGAGGTCGCCGATGAGCGTGGTGAGCTCCTCGATCTGGGCGCGCACGTCGTCGAGCAGCTCCGCGCGGGCGGCGGCGGGCAGCTCGGCGGCACCGGCCCCGCCACCGTCGGCCTGGGTGAGCAGCTCGATGTTCGTGCGCAACGACGTGAGCGGCGTGCGCAGCTCGTGGCCGGCGTCGGCGACGAGCTGGCGCTGCCGGTCGCGGGAGGCCGCGAGCGCGGTGAGCATGCCGTTGAAGGCCGCCGCGAGCCGGGCGACCTCGTCGTCACCGGCCACCTCGATCGGTGTGAGGTCCTCCGTGCGGGCGATCGCCTCGACCTCCGCGGTCAGCCGGCGCACCGGGCGCAGGCCGTTGCGGGCGACGGCCCAGCCGGCGCCGGCGGCCCCGGCGACACCGAGGAGCCCGAAGAGGAGCATCACCATGCCGAGCTTCGAGAGCACCCGCTGCTGCGGCTCGAGCGACTGGGCGACCACGAGCGCCGTACCGGGGCCGGAGGGCACCGCCACCACCCGGTAGCGGGTGCCGCCGGCGCTGATCGTGCGGATGATCGAGTCGCGCTCGCCGGTGGCCACCTCGATCTCCGGGGCGAGCTTCATCCGGGGCAGCTGGTCGTAGGTGCGGTAGCTGCCGTCGGCGTAGACGAAGGCGATCCGGACGTCCGCCGCGCCCAGCGCCCACGAGGGCAGCTGGTAGTCGCTGGTCAAGTTCGAGAGGGCGGGGTACTTCGCGGCGGCGTGCGCCCGGTCGACGAGGGAGGCGTCCAGGGTCGACTGCATCTGCATCCGCACCGTCGCCCAGGCGCCGGCCGCCACGAACGCCACGGCCAGCGCCACGGCGACGGTGGTGAGGACGGTGACCCGGCTGGCCAGCGAGCGGTGCGGGGCAGGGACCGTCATGCTTCCTTCAGCACGTAGCCGACGCCGCGCACCGTGTGAATGAGTCGCGGCTCGCCCTCCGCCTCGGTCTTGCGGCGCAGGTAGCCGACGTAGACCTCCAGCGAGTTCGCAGTGGTGGGGAAGTCGTAGCCCCAGACCTCCTCGAGGATGAACGAGCGCTCGAGCACCCGCCGCGGGCGGCGCAGGAACATCTCCAGCAGCGTGAACTCCGTGCGGGTCAGCTCGATGCGACGCTCTCCGCGGAACACCTCGCGGGTGGCGACGTCCATGGAGAGGTCGGCGAAGGTCAGCACCTCCTCCGGGACGTCCTCGTGCGGCACCACCCGGCGCAGCAGCGCGCGCAGCCGGGCCAGCAGCTCCTGGAGGGCGAAGGGCTTGGTGAGGTAGTCGTCGGCGCCGGCGTCGAGCCCCTCCACCCGGTCACCGACGGCGTCGCGGGCGGTGAGGACCAGGACCGGTACGTCGTTGCCGGCCGCGCGCAGCGCCCGGGTCGCCTCGATGCCGTCCAGGCGCGGCATCATCACGTCCATCACGACGACGTGCGGGCCGACCTTCGCGATGCCGGCCAGCGCCTCCGCCCCGTCGCCGGCCAGGTGCACGTCGTACCCGTTGAACTCCAGCGACCGGCGCAGCGACTCGCGCACGGCCTTGTCGTCGTCGACGACGAGGACGCGGGGTTTCGCAGGGGCCGGCACGACCACATGGTGCCAGCAGCCCCTGAGCGAGCGCTGAGAACCGATCGGTGGTCGAGCCTGCTGTCGGTGGTCGAGCTTGTCGAGACCACGGGGGCCGTCGGTGGTCGAGCTTGTCGAGACCACGGGGGCCGTCGGTGGTCGAGCTTGTCGAGACCACGGGTCCATCGGTGGTCGAGCTTGTCGAGACCACGGGGCCGGCGGGTCAGACGTACCGGGCCGCGACCGTGGCGGCGCGTGCGCCGTAGCTGCCACCGAAGAGGCAGGCGTGCACCAGCAGCGGGAAGAGCTGGTGCAGGCCGACCCGGTCCTCCCAGCCGTCGGCGAGCGGGGTGACCTCGTGGTAGGCCTCGATGACCTTGGGCAGGTGCGGCAGGCCGAAGAGGGCGAGCATGGCGAGGTCGACCTCGCGGTGGCCGCCGTACGCCGCGGGGTCGACGAGGAAGACGCCGTCGGCGCCCCAGACGACGTTGCCGTTCCAGAGGTCGCCGTGCAGCCGGGCCGGGCCCTCCTCGGGGACCAGGCCGGTGAGGCGGCCGATCACCGACTCGACGGTGGCGGCCTGGTCGGGCGTCACCGCGCCGCGGTCGCGGGCCAGCTTGAGGTAGGGCAGCACCCGCCGGACGGCGTAGAACTCCGCCCAGGTCGGCGCCGTCCGGTTGGGCAGGGGCAGGCGAGCGATGTAGCCGTCGCCCTGCGAGGGGCCGGGCGGGGCGCCGTACGCCGGTGCCCCGGCGGCGTGCGTGGCGGCCAGGCCCCGGCCGAGGTCGGCGGCGGCCTCGGCGGTCTGCCGACCGGGCTCCACCCAGCGCAGCACCAGGCACTCGTCGTCGACGGCGAGCACCTCGGGTGTCGGTGCGCCGCCGGGGACCTCCGCCAGCCAGCGCAGCCCGCGCGCCTCGGTGTGGAAGAAGTCCGCGGGCGCGTGGGGGAGGGTCTTCATCAGGGCGGTCGTGCCGTCGCTGAGGCGCAGCTTGGTCGCCGTGGCGGTGTCGCCGCCCGCGACCGGGGCGGTCGCGACGACGGCGGAGCCGAGGAGCTTCTCGGCCCGGCCGGCGACCAGCGGCTGCCGGGCCATGTCAGGCGCGGCCCAGCAGGTGCTGCAGTGCGCCGGCGAGCGCGGTCGACGTCCGCTCCACCATGGCCAGTACCTCCTCGAAGCCGTCGTCCCCACCGTAGTACGGGTCCGGGACCTCCCCACCCGTCCCGACGGGGTCGAAGGAGCGGAAGAGCCGCACCCGCTCCGAGGCGCCGCCGAGCTCGGCCAGGTTGGTCTCGTCCATGGCGAGGAGGAGGTCGCGGTCCTCGAGCCAGTCGGGGGTGAGCTGGCGGGCGCGGTGGCGGGTGGCGTCGTAGCCGGCGGCGGTGAGGGTCGCGGCGGCGCGGTCGTCCATCGGCCCGCCGACGTGCCAGCCGCCGGTGCCGCAGCTGGTCACCTCGACGGCGTCGGCGAGCCCGGCCTCGGCGACCCGCTGTTCGAGCACGACGTGGGCCATGGGGGAGCGGCAGATGTTGCCGAGGCAGACGACCGCCAGCCGGTAGCGACCCGGCGTGCGAGGAGGAGGCAGCGGCGCCGATGCGCTGGTCATCGGTCCCCGCCGCCGATGACGCCGTCGACGACCCACGTCATCACGGTGATGACGATCGCGCCGAGGACGGCCGGCCAGAAGCCGTCGACGCGGAAGTCGATGCCGACCTCCTCGGCGAGCCACCCGGTGAGCAGCAGCATCGCCGCGTTGATGACCAGGAGGAAGAGCCCGAGGGTGAGCAGGATGAAGGGGAACGACAGCACCTTCAGCACCGGCTTCACCACCGCGGTGACGACGCCCAGGATGAGCGCCACGAGCAGCAGCGGCACGGCCTTCTCCTGCAGCTCGGCCGTGCCGGAGTCCGGGCCGGTGAACCAGATGCCGTCGACGAGCCAGGCGGCGGTCGCCAGCGCGACCGCGGTGGTGAGGAGCCAGGTGACGAACCGCATGCCGGGGAGTGTGGCAGCCGAGCCCAACGCCGTGGGCAACCGTGCGGGTCAGCCGTCGAGGCCCAGGGCGTCGATGATGGCGTCCTCCGCGTCGGCGAGGTGCCGGTCGAGGAAGGCGGACGCCCCCGCGAGGTCCCCGCGCTCCAGCAGGTCGAGCAGCGCCCGGTGGGAGTCGGCCTGGTCGTGGGCGTTGCGGCGGATCCGGTCGACCTGCGCGAGCGCCAGCTTCAGCTCGGTCACCAGGTGCTCGGCCATCTGCACCAGACGAGGGGAGCCGGTGAGGCCGACGAGCGAGACGTGGAACGCCAGGTGCCGCTCGTTGAGCACCTGGTACGACGCTCCGTCGGCCACCGCGGTCGTGTACGCCGTGAGTGTCGCGCGGACCCGGTCGCGCAGGGCGTCGCCGGCCTCTGTCCAGCGGCGCACACCGGCGCCCTCGAGCACCGCACGGGCTCGACACACGTCGCGCACGGAGTCGGGGTCGGGGCTGCTGACGCTCACCCCGCGGTGCGGCTCGCGGGTGGCCAGCCCCTCGGCGACGAGCACCGTCAGCGCCTCCCGGACGGTCGGCCGGGAGACGCCGAGGGAGGAGGCGAGCGCGACCTCGCGCAGCGGCGTACCGCTCTCCAGCTCGCCCTCGAAGACCGCCCGGCGCAGCTCCTGGGCGACCCGGTCGACGGTGGAGGAGTGGTCGAGGCTCAGCGTGCCGAACGGCTCGGGCATGCCTCGATCGTCCCAGACGGCGGCCGCGACGGGTGGCGGCGCGGGAGGCGCGCCGTCCCGTGGCTCGCCGACGCTCGATCCGGGAGCCGTCGGGGCGTTCGAGCCGCAGCGGCTGGGCGTAGCGCTGCCACCAGTCGCGTTTGAGGACGCGCCCTCGACCGGCGCGGACCGGCCCTGGTACATCGCGTCCCAGACACGGGAGCCGACCTCGTGGATCTTCTTGAGCCAGTCGCGGGCGGTGCGGCCGCGGGCGGACTCCATGAACTCGCCGGGTTCGCAGCCGAGGGGGTCGTGCTTGTCGTAGTCGGCGTCGTCCTCGGGGAGGGTGGTGGTATCGGTGGCCTGGGCGGCGAGGTTGAGCACGTCCCACTCGTCGGGGTGCACTTCCTGGAGCCAGCCGGAGAGGTCGTCGCGGCGCCACCTGGTCTGGACGATCGCGACAGGGGCGCCGGGGGCGAGGCGGGTGAGGGCGACGGACTGCCAGAAGTTCCCGACGGTCTGGCGCCAGGCCTTTGGAGTCGGCCTGCTTCTCGTCCTTGTACGGGTCGTCGATGATCAGGAGGTCGACGGGCTTGCCGGTGGGGGAGCCTTCGATGCCGACGCAGACGACGCCGCCCTCGTAGCCGAGGGGCTTGAACTCGTGCTTCTTCGTGGGGAACTTCGACACGGTCAGGCCGAGCTCGGGGTGGGCCTTGACCTTGTCGCGGATGGCCTCGCCGAAGGTCTGGGCGAGCTCGAAGCCGTTGGAGACGATCGCGATGCGCAGGTTGGGGTTGCGGTGGAGCAGCCACAGCGGGAACCAGATGCTGGTGCGGAGGCTCTTGCCCTCCTGCGGGGGCATGGAGATCTGCTGGCGCTCGACTTCGCCGCGGGCGACGGCGGCGAGGCGTTCGTCGATGAGGCGGAGTGCGGGGGTCTGGACGGTGGTGCGGTCGAGGGCGGCGGCCATCTCGCCGGGGGTGGCGTAGGGCTGGGCGCGGAGCTCGGGGGCGAGGCGAGTGCGGATCTTGTCGACCATGAGGTCGTAGGCGGTGGCGGTCACCGCTCACCTGCCTCTAGACGCGACTGAACCCCCTGACACCGTGTTCCGGGTAGGGGGTTCTTGAGGAGATAAGACACCAGCGATGGTCGGCAAGTCAATACCGCCACGAGAGGTCGCCCAGTTCTCGCAGCCTGCCGTCATCGTTACGTCGCCAAAGGACGCCAGCAGCGTCGATGAAGGAGAGCCCGACGCGCAGAGTGACCACCACGTCTTCGAACGACACGTCCGGGTCGTTGAAGGTCAGCACCTCGTCCGCGTGCACAACCACGTCCTCGGTGACTGCGGGTCCGAGGACCGGGAGTGCGTGGGTGCCCAGTGAGACTCGGCGCATCGGCTCGGCTCCTTCAGCCGACAGGTCCACCGAGACGTCGACCGTGACTCGCGCGACCGGGATGTCTGATGCATTCCGGACCCGCACTCTCGCCCCGTCGATGCCAGACCGGACGGAGAGTCCGTCGATGAGCGCCGCCCGGTCATGGTGATACGACGGTCCGCTCGCCCAGGCAGCGACGAGGGCGGCTTGAGCTCGACGTTGGTCCGCCTGCCATCGGTCCTCGCGTGCCCGCTCCAAGCCGAATGCTCGGGCGGCATAGAGTGCCGCAACGGCGGCCGCCACCACTGCGAGTCCCGTGGCGACCGCCTCGAGCCACTGCGGGAACGAAGCCCACGACGCCGGGGCAGTACGCATCGCCGCGAAGCTGAGGCCGAACGTGATCGCGGCTGCGCTAAGCGCGACGGCCGATACCTCGAGGATACGTCTCACGATGCTCATGATGCCCGGGACCACCGGCGCTCGCCGCGGAACTAGAGTCAGCGACCGGCTTCGCGCGCCGACTTCTTCGCCTCCCGACGATTCCGCGCCTTCTGCACACGGGCCGGCGACTGGAACACCTCCTGCAGAACCTCGCTCATCAGGGCGAGGGCCTCTTCAGCTTCCTCTGCCTCGATCGGCTCGACGAAGTCGCCGTGAGCGACGTCGTTGCCGAGGTGGCGCACCTCGTGCGCTGCCTCGCGGACGTAGGGCCGGATGTGCTGGTCCTTCTCCATTTGCTCGATCTTGTCGAAGAGCCGTCCCTTCACGATGCCCTTCTCCTTCGCGCTCGCCTCGATGACTGCCCGGGCCATGGCGCCAGCTGCGCGGTATGCCTCGATGCTGAAGCAGCGGTACGCCTCTGTGGCGGCATCAGCGATGTGGGGCGGCACGTCCTCGATCACGGGCGCGCTCCCCACGGCGGGGATCCACTCGATCTCAGCTTCCTTCTCGAACCATCGTTGCAAGCGGGTTTCATCCCAGGAGTGGCCGGGAGCAGGCTGACTTGGCCGCACGGCGGAGCCGATCTGTAGCCAGTTGCACTCGTCGCACTTGAACAGCGCCTGTATCAGGAACGTGTTGTTGACGCGAGGCTCGACGTCGTAAGGACCACGCAGTCGTGTCATGTGGGTAGTCACGTCACAGTGCCAGCATCGCCTGTTCGCCATGGCTGTCATGATGCCCGGGCCCGCCGACGTTCGCTCGCGGTCGCCGCATCCGCCACGTCCGGCCAGAAGACCAACCGCAGACCCCAGTCGGTGCCTGAGGTCCACCGGCAGCACGACGCCACCCGCCCGCGGTCCATCCACTTCCGCACCGTCGACGCCGGGATCAGCCGGCCCGTCATCGTCGTCGCGGCCTCCGCGGCCATCGTGAGGTGCGTCCACCCGTCACCGTCCGGACCGCGGTCAGCAGATCCGAGCGCACCGCGTTGGCGTACTCGCCGGGCGTGTAGATCTTCCGGCAGCCGACGCACTCCCACGACTGCCCGGCGCTGGATCCGCGATGCCGCCCTGGTCGCAGCGGCCACACGGGCGCTGTGCCAGCCGCCGCTCAAGCGCGTTCGGCTCCAGCTCCGAGTAGCCGCGGCCGGCCAGCCGGTCCCTTCCCCGCACCCGCTGCCGTTTTGGGGTCGTGTGCCGGCACGGGCGGGCCGGGCGAACTTCCGGACCAGGCGCCGGTCGCCGCACTCGAAGCACGCCACGCCCTGCTCGGGGTCCTGTTCGTCGTGGAGCACCCGCTCAAGCTGGCGGGGTACGGCGGCCATGTCGGTGGTGAACCGCTGCCAGTCGAACCCGCCGGTGGTGTCTTGGGCGAGGTCGGTGAGGCGGTCGGCGAGGTAGTGCGTCGTGCCGGTGACCGTGGGAGCGGCCGGCCGGGCGTGGCCGTAGTAGGCACGGATGGTCTGGTTCCAAACGGTGAGAGGAAGGAGGACGGGGACGACGTCGTCGGCGCGGTGGTCGTCGTCGAGGTGAGGGGACCAGGTGAGGTCGCCGCGGTCGGCGCCGGCGCGGGCCATGAGGACCATGGCGTCGCCGCCGGGGATGGGGGCAGCGGCGATGAGCCGTCCGTCGCGGCGCCGCGAACGGCCTGGTAGCGGAGGTGGCGGGGGAGTCAGCGGATCTCGTCGAGGTCTTCGCGGACGACGGCGATGAAGTCGGTGCAGGTGAGGGGATGATCGTTGTCGAGGTGGCGGTAGCTGCAGAGGACGCAATGGTGGGCGGTGCAGGGCGCGCAGCCGTCGGCGCCCGGGCAGGGGCCGCCACCGTTCTCGGCGTGGGTGGGGCAGTCGTCGCGGTGGCCGCGGGTGACGCGCTCGCGGAGGTGGTGGGTGGTCGTGATGGCACGGCTTGGGGCGGCGGTCGGTCACGCGTTCTCCAGCGGGTGTCGGTGGCGGCGACTACAGTCCGGGACTGTGCAGGACGTGCTGAAGGCGCTCGGAACAGGCGTGGTGACGCTGCTGGTCAGCTGACTGCTGTTCCTACTCCAACAGGGCGGACGTCGAGGCCGTCTGCGCAAGGAGTCGGGGAGGGACTCGACCTCATCGGCAAGCTCGAGACCCGCCCCGAGGCGGCCGCGCGGTTGGAGAGTCGCGTCGCGGCCCTGCTGGAGCGGTACGCGCCAGAGGAGGGTTCGCGACACGCTGCGGACTCCGGTGTGCTGCTCAGAACCAGGGAGGTCGCGGGTTTGGCCGTAGGGGCGATGGCGGTCGCACTGGCGTTCTCCAGGTGCTGCCGAAGGGGTCCTGGCCGACAGGAGTGGCCGTTGGCGGTGTGCTGGGCGATCACGGGCAGCATCGCGCTGGCGATGCAGTTTCGGCGTGAGCGGTCGGTCGACGACGCTGGGTGGACGTGCTGACCCGGGCGTTTCTGCGTACGGTCCGAGGGGGCGAGCGGAGTAGCGCGCCACGATGCGCCGACCGGGATCTCGCCCGATTCCTCGGATGCGCCACCACACGGAGCGGGCCGTGACAGCATCAAGCGCTGTGGCTACGACCCTCGACGAAGTGAAGACCGCACGCGAGGAGGCGGTCGCGGCCGAACTTGCTGTACGAGACTTGGAGTTCGCTCTCGACCAGGAGTCGCAGTCCGTAACCCGGATCCTGGCCATGAACGCCATCTTGATTTCGGTGCTCGTAACTCTGCAGTGGCGAGACGTCACCGCGACCATCGCGGTTGGCTTAGCCGTCGTGGTGATATTGACCGCCGTGGCGATTGCCCTTCCGCACCGGCGCCAGAGAGCGCTGACTTCAGCGCGCCAAAGGCTCGAGACGGCACAGGCGGCAGTCGTGGCGAAGGAGTGTGAGGACGAGAAGCAGTTGCGCTCACGGCCGGCTTGCCCTGGCCACCCTCCGATAGAGGGAAGTTGGACACGGGTGAGCCTTACCGCCGCGATGGTCGGCGTTGTGGCGGGGGCCGTAGCACGCTCGGCCGGTCGCTGGGCGCCGTAAGGCGTTGGCCGCTCGAGGCGGCCGCAGTCGGTCTGGTTGCACTGGCAGGCGCAGGGCGGTTGGCAGGTCATCGGCGCTCCTGGAGGTCGAGCAGCGGGTCGACGTCTTCGGGGCGCCTTTTCGAATGATCGATGTGTGCGGAAGAGCAACTCTCTCAAGAAGGCGATATGACTTTTCGCGATCTTTCCGTTATGTATTCCGGAATCGAAAAGCGTCCTGCATGATCCCGGCATGGATAAGCGAATCGACACCCTCGTCAGCCGAGCAATCACCACCGCCGAGATCTTCAACAACGGGCGTCCCGAGGACCTCCAGGTCTTCTTCGATGTCGACGCACTCAAGCGGCTCACCACGGCGGTCACGACGCCCGAGAAGTTGCTCCTCGCATGCGACTCAGCCCAGGAGCAGGCGTACGCAGCCATCCGTGACCGCGACCTGTCGCGTGCCCAGGCCGGGCTCGTGCTCCGGGACCGGATCGGTGGGTCCGGCGGTCGGCGGTACGGCAACGGCCCCGACGGGCTGCGTCCGCTCGACTGAGTCACGACGGCACCACTTCGCCCGCCACTGCCGGCCCAGCCACCGACAGCCGGTCCAGGAACACCCCGATCGCCCACGACCGCTCCCCTGGCACGAACCCCAGCGCATCGATCGCGGCTAGGAACGCACCCGTCACCAACTCAGCCCGCTGCTGCTCCAGTTCGATCACCCGCTCGGCGATCCCCATGTCGTGCGCCGCCTTCGCGAACCGCACTACCCAATCCCGCCTTCAACGCAGCCAGACCACGCACCCGCTCACCCCTCTCCACCCGAGTCCCCTCACGACCCACGGCGTACGTCGCGCCCACGAGCCCGTTTACGTGCTCCGCCGACACCTGGATCCGCAGCAGCTCCCCGTACATGTCCGCGCGCAGCACCGCCACCCGCAGCTGGTCCATCACCACCTGACCCGGACCCGCTGACCCGGACGCGGCGGCTGGGGCGCCTCGCTAACGTCGGCCGGGTGTTTCCGGTCGGTGGGGTGGGCGTGATGCTGCTGGGCATCGCGCTGTCGGCGGCTGTCCTGCTGCTGGTCCACCTCGGCCTCCGGCGGGTGCTCGGCGACCTCACCTCGGCCTCCTTCGTGGTGCTCCTCTGGTCGCTGACCGTGATCGGGTTCATCACGCTGCTGCCGGCCCAGGGCGCGCCCGGGGTCGTGCCGGCGGATGGGCGGATGGAGACCTGCTCCTGGGACATCGGCGGCCCGGCGCCCGACGGGTTCTGGATCTTCTCCGGCGGGCAGCGGCTGCTCAACACGCTGGTCTTCGTGCCCTCCGGGGCGCTCCTGGTGCTGGCGGCCGCGCGCTGGCCGCGGGCCGCCGTGCTCACCGTGCCCGTCGGGCTGGCGCTGCTGGCGGCGTACTCCGTCGGCATCGAGCTGACCCAGCTCGCCCTCGCCCGCCTCGACCGCGCCTGCGACGTCACCGACATCGTCGACAACGTCACCGGCGCCGCCCTCGGCGTCGGCCTCGGCCTCCTGCTGGCCCTGCTCCTGCGCCCCTGGCGGAGGGCCTAGCCTGGCCCGGGTGAGCACCCCCCGGCCCCGCCCGAACGTCGCCGACATCCCGCCGTACGTCGCGGGGCGGCCGCCGACGCCCCGGCCCGGGCTGGTGTCGTACAAGCTCTCCAGCAACGAGAACCCCTACCCGCCGCTGCCCGGGGTGCTCGAGGTGGTGCGCGAGGCCGCCGAGCGGCTCAACCGCTACCCCGACATGGGGTCGGCCGCGCTCTACGAGAAGCTCGCCGAGACCCTCGCGGTGCCGACCGAGCACCTGTCGGTGGCCACCGGCTCGGTCGGGCTGATCTACCAGCTCGTCCAGGCGTTCTGCGAGCCCGGTGACGAGGTGGTCTTCGCCTGGCGCTCCTTCGAGGCCTACCCGATCGCGGTCACCGCGGCGGCGGCCACGGCCGTCCGGGTGCCGGTCCTGCCCGACGGGCGCCACGACTTCGAGGCGATGGCGGACGCGATCACCGACCGCACCCGCGTGGTGCTGGTCTGCACGCCGAACAACCCCACCGGGCCGGCGGTCACCCAGGCCGAGCTAGACGCCTTCCTCGCCCGGGTGCCGAGCCGGGTGCTGGTCGTGGTCGACGAGGCGTACGTCGAGTTCGTCCGCATGGACGACCCGGTCGACGGCCTCGCGACGTACCGCCGGCGCGACAACGTCGTCCTCACCCGCACCTTCTCCAAGGCCTACGGCCTCGCCGGCCTGCGGGTCGGGTACGCCGTGGGGCCGGAGCCGATCGCCGCGGCGCTGCGGGCGGTGTCCCTGCCGTTCGGGGTCTCGGCCCTCGCGCAGGCCGCGGCCTGCGCCTCCCTCGACCGCCGGGCCGAGCTGCTGGAGCGGGTCGACGCGCTCGTCGCCGAGCGGACCCGGGTGCTGAGCGGGCTGCGGGACCGTGGCTGGGACGTCCCCGACGCCCAGGGGAACTTCGTGTGGCTGGGCCTCGGTGAGCGCACCACGGAGCTGGCCGCGGCGGCCGAGGAGCTCGGCATCGTCGTCCGCCCGTTCGCAGGCGAGGGCGCGCGGGTCTCCATCGGCGAGGAGGAGGCCAACGACCGGCTGCTTCAGCTGGCGGCGACGTTCTCCCGCTGACCACCCACGGGCTGGTCGGGGCCGCGCCGCTCGTCCATCTCCCGCCAGCGTGGGTCGAGGGCCGGGACCATCGTCACCGCGAGGTAGGCCACGCCGGCGACGAGCATGGTCGTGCCGAGCCCGACCTGGCTGACCAGCACGCCGCCGAGCAGCCCGCCGAGCGGCATCAGCGCGAAGCAGCACGCGGTGGTCAGCGACGAGACCCGCCCCACCAGCGGGGCGGGGATCCGCTCGAAGATCACCGCCCCGAGCACCGGGTTGATGAAGCCCGCGGCGAACCCGCCGATGCCGATGACCACGAGCACCGCCGTGAGCGGTGAGTCGAAGGCGACCACGAAGAACCGGGGGGCGCCGCAGAGCAGGAACGCCCCGACGTACGTCGCGTAGCGCGGCAGGCGGGCGGCCCACGTCGCGGCGCAGACGGCGCCGAGCGCGGACGTCCCGCTGAAGACCGCGAAGAGCAGGCCGACCCGCGCCGCGCCGCCCTCGATGCCGGCCGTCTCGGTGCCCCACACCGGGACGAGCACGCTCGACCAGGCCACGTCGATGAGGTTGGTGAGCGCCACCATGACGGTGATGCCGACGAGCACCCGGTCGCCGCGGAGGAAGTCCCAGCCCTCCCGCAGCTGGCGCAGGTAGGGCTCGCGCGGGGCGTCACCGCTCTCGGTGGCCGCCGGGCGCATCGACGTGGTCGCCCACGCGAGCACGAGCGCGGCGGCGCCGAAGCTCAGCGCGTCGACGAGCAGCGCCGTCGTCGGGCCCACCGCGGCGACCAGCAGGCCGCCGAGCCCGGCGCCGAGCATGCCGCTGGTCCGCTCGACCGTGGAGTGCAGGCCGGTCGCGCGCTCCATCGGCACGCCGGCCTGGGCGACGAGCGCCGGCACCATGGCGTGCTTCGCGGCGTCGCTCGGCCCGCGCAGGCCGCCGGCCACGGCGACGAGCGCCAGGAACGCCGGGAACGACAGCACCCCCGCTTCGTGCAGCAGCGGGATGGCGCCGATGACGAGCACGGAGAGGGTGTCGCAGGTGAGGGCGACCCGGCGCGCGCCGACCTGGTCGATGATCGGGCCGCCGAGGACCTTGAGCAGCACCAGCGGCAGCATCTCGGCCAGCGCGACCAGGCCGGTGCGCAGCGCGCTCCCGCTCTCGGCGAGCACGAAGAGCGGCAGCGCGACCATGGAGACGCGGGTGCCGGTCAGCGAGATGGCCTCCGCGGTGAGCCAGCCGTAGAGCGGCCGTCTCATGTCGGGTCCCCGGCCTCGTGGCCGGCCACGGTGCCGGGGCGCGGGAAGACGTGCAGCTGCACGACGACCTCCTCGGCGTCGGGCTCGTCGAGGTCTTCCTCGACGTCCCCGAGCACGCCGGCGATGGCCTCGATCAGCGCCTCGGCCCGGGCGGCGGTCAGGCGGACGTGCCAGTCGCTGGACGTCGTGGCCCGTCGCCACCGGTCGGGGAGGAGCCCCCGCTCCTCGACCGCCTGCTGCAGCTGCTCGGTGTGGACCACGACCACCGACTGGAGGAACGCGTCGAGCGAGTCGCGGGCGGCGTCGTCGCCCGGGGGCGCGGGCTCGGTCGTGGTCGCCTGCGTGGTCGCGCGCCACCACCGCTCGCGGCCCGTGCCGCGCTCGGGGTCGTCCTCGACGAAGCCGTGCTGGGCGAGCTGGCGCAGGTGGTACGACGTGGCGCCGGTGTTGAGCCGGAGCCGCTGCGCGAGCGTGGTCGCCGTGGCCGGACCGTCCGAGCGCAGCAGGCCGAGCATCCGGAGCCGGGCGGGGTGGCTGAGCGCCCGCAGGCCGGCGACGTCGGGGGTGATCGAGGAGAGCTCCACGAGCCCAGCGTGCCACTGCAAAGAGTTCTGTGCAAACGTTTCTTTGCAGAGCGGGTCAGCCGCCGGTCGCGCTGAAGTGCTGCCAGTCCTTGAGCGTCCGGTAGTCGCCGCCCCACTCCCACCCGATCCGCTGGAACGCGCGGACCACCGGGCCGTCCTCGAGCACCATGCCGGGCCGGCGGTGCGTGCGGTCGAGGTACGCCGAGGCCAGCTCCGGCAGGACCACGCGGCCGGCGGGCGTCTCGCGCAGGTAGGGGTTCTGGAACGGGTTGACGTCGACCGCCAGGCCGTAGGCGTGCTGGGAGTACGACGTGCCGCCGGTGATCGGCCGGCAGACGAACGCGCCGGTGTTGTTGCCGTCGCCGGTCGGGGGCAGGTCGAGCTCCTCGGGGCGGGTGATCCGCAGCTCCTCGAGCGGGAAGCCGGCTCGCCACAGGTCACGGAAGACCTGCACCAGGTCGTCGGCCACCGTCCGGTGCGCCAGCAGCTCGCCGGTGTGCCGCTCGCCGTCGAACCCCCGGAAGGACACCCGCAGCCAGGCCAGGTCGTCGGCGGCCACGGGGCAGGCCGGCTCCCAGGTCGACCGCTCGAGCACCCGGGCCGGCGCGGGGGAGACCACTCGTGAGGCGAACCCGCTCCCGGGCAGTGGTGCCACCGAGTCGGGCAGGGTGAACCGGCGCTCGCGCAGCCCCGGCGGGGTGGGCCGCACCTCGCCGTACCCGGTCGCCGCCTCGGGGAGCACGCGGGTCCCGAGCCACCGGGGCGGGACGGTCCCCGGCTCCGGCGGCGCCTCCGGTGGCGGGGCGGGTGCCGACGACGATGCCGGGTCCTGCGGTGGGACGGGCGCCGGCGCGTCGGAGGAGCACCCTGCCAGCGCTGCCGGGACGGCGAGGGCCAGCGAGACCAGCAGCGCAGTCGGCAGCGCAGGCGGCAGGGAGCGGGCGGGGCGCACGTCCCGACCGTACGTCGGGGGCCGCGTTGACGCCGGACCTACGCTGGCGGGCATGAGCACTGGCACCGCGGGCGACGGGAACGACGACGCCAAGCCGACGTACACGGAGAAGGGCAAGGCCTTCGACCGGGACATGAGCTACATCCCGGACCGGATCACCAAGGTCGTCGACGGGGCGCCGCGCCGGCCCGAGCACGGCCCGGTCGCGGGCGAGCTGTGGCCCGTCGAGCCCGGTCGCTACCGCCTCGTCGCCGCGAAGGCCTGCCCGTGGGCGAACCGCTCGATCATCGTCCGCAGGCTGCTCGGCCTCGAGGACGTCATCTCCCTCGGCATGCCGGGGCCCACCCACGACAAGCGCAGCTGGACCTTCGACCTCGACCCGGGCGGCAAGGACCCTGTGCTCGGCATCGAGCGGCTGCAGCAGGCCTACCTCGCCCGCTTCCCCGACTACCCGAAGGGCATCACCGTCCCGGCGGTCGTCGACGTGGCGAGCGGCAAGGTCGTCACGAACGACTTCCCGTGGATCACCCACGACCTCTCCTTCGAGTGGCGCGACCACCACCGCCCCGGTGCGCCGGACCTGTGGCCCGACGACTGCCGCGAGGAGATGGAGGAGGTCATGCAGCGGGTCTTCACCGAGGTCAACAACGGCGTCTACCGCTGCGGGTTCGCCGGCTCGCAGGAGGCGTACGACGACGCCTACGAGCGGCTGTGGACCGCGATGGACTGGCTGGAGGAGCGGCTGACCGACCGCCGGTTCCTCATGGGCGACCGGGTGACCGAGGCCGACGTCCGGCTCTTCACGACCCTGGCCCGGTTCGACCCCGTCTACCACGGCCACTTCAAGTGCAACCGGAACAAGCTGACCGAGATGCCGGCGCTGTGGGGCTACGCGCGCGACCTGTTCCAGATGCCCGGCTTCGGCGAGACCATCGACTTCGACCAGATCAAGGCGCACTACTACGTCGTGCACACCGACATCAACCCGACCGGGATCGTGCCGCAGGGGCCCGACACCGACGTCTGGCTGACGCCGCACGGCCGGGAGCGGCTCGGCGGGGAGCCGATCCAGCCCTGGTGACGATCCTGCTGGCCGCACTCTGGCCGGGCGGTCAGTCGCGGCGCAGCAGCCGGATCGTCGGGCGGCCCTTGCGCCAGTGCACCTCGCCGGCGAACAGCGACCGCTGGGGGCGCATGTCGGGCCGCCGCTCGAGGTCCCGGCCGGCCGGGCAGGCGCGCTCGGTGCGCCAGCAGGTCCAGCCGTGGAAGTACGCGATGTTCGGAGCGCCCTCCCGCTCGACCAGGTCGAGCCCGCCGGGACCGCAGACGCCGTGGCGTGAGCGGCTCAGCAGCGCCCGACGGCGGGACCGGTCCCAGCGCCACAGGCTCGTCGAGCGGCGCCAGGTGGTGCGGTAGCCGCAGTCGCCGAAGTAGCCCTCGGAGGTGTAGAGCACCAGGTGCCGCCCGCGCCGGACCAGCTCCGGGTTCTCGGTCACCCCACGCTGCCGGAGCAGCTCGCGGCTGCGGGCGCCGCGGACCACGCCGGTGCCGTCGGCGGTCAGCCGCACCAGCCGGATCGTCGACGGAGCGCTCTGGGTCTTGTAGAGCAGGTACTGCCGGCC
Organism: Nocardioides ureilyticus; assembly: GCF_051280745.1. Taxonomy (NCBI): domain Bacteria; kingdom Bacillati; phylum Actinomycetota; class Actinomycetes; order Propionibacteriales; family Nocardioidaceae; genus Nocardioides; species Nocardioides ureilyticus. The sequence goes on from NZ_JBNCOG010000028.1 coordinate 24,070, forward strand.
GTCGCGGTCGTGGAAGGCCGACGGGTCGATGACCCCGCGCTCGTGGCGCAGGCGGGGAGTCCGCGGCACGACGTCCTGGGCCCGGGGCGCGCGCGCCCGGCGGGGGCACACCAGCGGCCGGTCGCCGATCGGCCGGAACCCGCTGAGCACCCCCGGCGCCGACGCCACCCCGATGCAGCGCGCGTCGCGTCCGAGCCCACGGACGGGCGCGGAGTAGTACAGCAGCCAGCGCGGACCGACCTGGACCAGGTCGGCGGCCCACACCGCCGGGGAGGCGACCCACCGCGGCAGCCGGGCCAACGCCGGCTCGGTCGGCACCCACGGCCCGGTCGGGGACGGAGCGGTCGCCCGGGGCGCATGGCGCCCGGTCGAGATCGCGACATACCCCTGCGCGTGCCGCACCACCGCGGGATCGGCGAAGCCGCGCGCCACGGCGACCGGCTGCGGCTGGCGGTGGGACTGGGCCTGGGACTGGGACTGAGGCTTGGGGCGCGGCTCGCCGGCGGCCGGGCCGGGCCCCGCAGCGACGACGGCCAGGGTGGCGGCGACCGAGGCCACCAGCGCCCCCACCAGGGCGCGCGTGCGCCGTCGTCCTCTCGAGCGTGCCTGCACCATCCGACGTCCCTCCCCTGGCGTGGCCACAGGATGGCGCGGCTCCTACGTCGGTGCAGGCGCCGTGACGAAACCGTGACCCTCGCCGGGGGGAGGGACCGTCGGGTCAGTGGCGGGTGCGCGACCCCGGGTGCACGTCGAAGCGGGCCACCACGACGTCGTGGTCGGTGTAGGTGGCCGGCTCCAGCTCGAGCGAGGGCCGGGTGAGCCGGCGCTCGCCGTAGACGTGCTGGATGCCGGGCGCCTGGGTCGCGGCCGCGTCGGTCAGCGTCCACGCCCGGGACGGGGCGCAGGAGCCCTGGCGGTTGACGTCGCCGGCGGCGACCACCGGCTGCAGCCGGCCCAGGTCGAGGATCAGCTCGCGGAGCTCCTCGCACTGGGCGTCGTTGGCCGCCTCCGCCTCCGCCTCGGCGCTGCCGCGGACGCTGAGGTGGGTGCCGCAGGCGGTGAGGCCGTCGGTCACCACGCAGGCCACCCGGCGCTCCTCGCGGCCGTGCTGGCCGTCGTAGGCCCGGTCGATCACCGCGAGCGGCTCGGCGCGGGTGAGCACCGCGTTGCCGAAGACGCCACGGCCCTCGGGTCGGCGGCAGTCCAGCTCGGTGCCGCCGTAGATGACGGTGGAGAAGGTCAGGTGCATGCCGGTCTCGCGGGCGACGCGCTCGGCGTCGCCGCTGCAGGACTCGTTGAGGACGACGACGTCCGCGTCGTTCTCCTCGATCCGCTCGATCGTCTCGTCGACGACCGCGGGGTACGCGGTGCGGCCGAAGCAGCCGGCGTACCCGGAGAGGCACTGGTTCATCTGGAGCAGGGTGACCCGGTCGGGGCGGCCGGGGCCGTCGGGCGCGGCCGAGGCGGGGCCGCCGAGGGCGGCGAGCGGGAGGACCGCGGTGACGACCGCGGCAGCGAGCGAGCTGAGACGGGGACGGCGCATGAGGGAGCCTTTCGCAGGAGCCGAGACTGCTGGGACGCCCCGACCCCACCGGCCGCCGGTGACGCGGGGGCGGAAGGCCGTGGGCCGGCCCGTGAACGTCGCGTGACGAGCCCAGATCACCCTCTCGGGTCGTCTGACGCAGGGTCGAGGTGGTCACGGGAGGGCATGACGCACACCCACGGGCACACCCACGCGCACTCCACCGCCCAGGAGGCGGCCGCCCAGCTCGTCGACGGCTACGACCCCGACGGCGAGGTCGCGCTCGGCGGGTACGCCGGCAGCATGGGCACCTACGCGCTGGTGATCGCCGGCATCGCCGCGGCCGGGCGCTCGGGCGGCTACGAGCTGGCGGAGCGCTACGACCTGGCCGACATCGCCCTCGGCGGGCTCGCGGTCCACAAGTTCACGCGCATCCTCTCCAAGTCGTCGGTCACCGCGCCCGTGCGTGCGCCGTTCACCCAGTTCGAGGAGGCCGCCGGCTCCGGCGAGCACGTCGAGTCGGCGCGCGGCGACGGCGTCCGCGGCACGATCGGCAAGCTGCTCACCTGCCCCTTCTGCCTCGGGGTCTGGATCGGCACCGCCTACATCGCCGCGCTCAACGTCTCACCCCGCCGCGCGCGCGCCTGGGCCGCGCTCTTCGCCGTCACCGCGGTGTCGGACTCGATGCAGCACGTCTACGCGCGACTGCGGGGGGACTGAGCCCGGCTGGCGGCCGCCGCGGGCTCGCCGGTACCTTGGTCGCACCACGCATGTGGTCCCGGTCACAGCGCACCACCCTCGCGCCTGGACCGGGGACCCCATCCGGCCCGGCGACCCCGGTAGCCGGTGACCACGAAGGAGTGCGCCCGTGAGCCAGACGTCCGGATTCGGCCCCGACCTGGCGGAGGTCTTCGGACCTGCCCAGCGTGACGGCGGGCCCGAGCTCGTCCAGCTGTTGACCCCGGAGGGCGAGCGCGTCCATCACGCGGAGTTCGACCTCGACTTCTCCGCCGACCAGGTGCGCGGCTTCTACCGCGACATGGTGCTGACCCGCCGGATCGACACCGAGGCCACGGCGCTGCAGCGCCACGGCGAGCTCGGGATCTGGGCGCAGCTGCTCGGCCAGGAGGCCGCCCAGATCGGCGCGGGCCGCGCCCTGCGGCCGCAGGACCACGTCTTCCCGACCTACCGTGAGCACGGCGTCGCCTGGTGCCGCGGCCTGGACCCGCTCCGCCTGCTCGGCCTCTTCCGCGGGGTCGACCACGGTGCGTGGGACCCCGAGGAGTTCCACTTCGGGCTCTACACGATCGTCATCGGCGCCCAGACCCTGCACGCGACCGGCTACGCCATGGGGATGCAGCGCGACGGCGTCGTCGGCACCGGCGACCCGGACCGCGACGCCGCGGTGGTCGCCCACTTCGGCGACGGGGCGAGCAGCCAGGGCGACGTCAACGAGGCGTTCATCTTCGCCGCCTCCTACAACGCGCCCGTCGTCTTCTTCTGCCAGAACAACCAGTGGGCGATCTCCGAGCCGATCGAGCGGCAGACCCGCATCCCGCTCTACCAACGCGCCCTCGGCTTCGGCTTCCCCGGCATCCGCGTCGACGGCAACGACGTCCTCGCGACGTACGCCGTGATGCAGGCGGCGCTGCAGCGCGCGCGGGAGGGGCAGGGGCCGACGCTCGTGGAGGCCTACACGTATCGGATGGGCGCCCACACGACCACCGACGACCCGACCCGCTACCGGCTCTCCGACGACGTGGAGCACTGGAAGCTCAAGGACCCGATCGAGCGGGTCCGGGTCTACCTGCGCCGCAACGGGCTCGCCGACGCCGACTTCCTGGACGCGGTCCAGGAGGAGGCCGACCAGCTGGGCGCCACGCTCCGCGAGGGCTGCAAGGCGATGCCGGACCCACAGCCTCTCGCCATCTTCGACCACGTCTACGCGGAGATGACCGAGGAGCTCGCCGCCCAGCGCGACGGCTTCGCGGCGTACCTCTCCAGCTTCGACGACGCCCGCCAGGAGGCTTGAGATGACGACCACGAAGGTGACGCTCGCCAAGGCGCTCAACATGGGCCTGCGCCGGGCGATGGAGGACGACCCGAAGGTCCTGGTGATGGGGGAGGACGTCGGCAAGCTCGGCGGGGTCTTCCGGATCACCGACGGCCTGCAGAAGGACTTCGGCGAGGACCGGGTGATCGACAGCCCGCTGGCGGAGTCCGGCATCGTCGGCACCGCGGTGGGCATGGCCCTGCGCGGCTACCGGCCCGTCGTCGAGATCCAGTTCGACGGCTTCGTCTACCCCGCCTACGACCAGATCGTGTGCCAGGTCGCGAAGATGCACTTCCGCAGCCAGGGCCGATCGCCGATGCCGATGGTCATCCGCATCCCGTTCGGCGGCGGCATCGGCGCGGTGGAGCACCACAGCGAGTCCCCGGAGGCGCAGTTCGCGCACACGCCCGGCCTCAAGGTCGTGGCCTGCTCGAACCCGGTGGACGGCTACTGGATGCTGCAGCAGGCCATCGCCTGCGACGACCCGGTGGTCTTCCTGGAGCCCAAGCGGCAGTACCACGCCGACAAGGCCGAGCTCGACGACGGGGCCACGCCCGACCCGCTCTTCTCCTCGCGGGTGGTCCGGCGCGGCGGCGACGTCACCGTGCTCGCCTACGGGCCCACGGTGAAGACCGCGCTCCGGGCGGCCGAGGCCGCCTCCGGTGACGGCACCTCGCTCGAGGTCATCGACCTGCGCACGCTCTCGCCGCTCGACATGGGCCCGGTCCACGAGTCCGTGCGGCGCACCGGCCGGGCGGTGGTCTGCCACGAGGCGCACGCCAACCTCGGGATGGGTGCGGAGCTGGCGGCACGGATCACCGAGGAGTGCTTCTACTCCCTCGAGGCGCCGGTGCTCCGGGTCGGCGGGTTCGACACGCCGTACCCGCCGTCGCGGATCGAGGAGGACTTCCTCCCCGACCTCGACCGCCTGCTGGACGCCGTCGACCGCTCGCTCGAGTTCTGAGGACAGGAGCACCAGAGATGCCCGAGTACCTCCTCCCCGACGTCGGTGAGGGCCTCACCGAGGCCGAGATCGTCTCCTGGAAGGTGAAGGTCGGCGACGTCATCGACGTCAACGACATCGTCGTCGAGATCGAGACCGCCAAGTCCCTGGTCGAGCTGCCCTCGCCGTACGCCGGCACGGTCACCGCCCTGCTGGTCGCCGAGGGCGAGACGGTCGAGGTCGGCACCGCGATCATCGCGGTCGGCGACCCCGCCGACGCCTCGTCGGTCGAGCCTGTCGAGACCCCCGAGATGGAGATCGACCTGTCCAACCCCGCCGCGAGCGGTGGCGGCGAGGGCGAGAGCCTCGTGGGACGCAACAAGGCCGACCGCGGGCCCACCCGCCGGCCGCGCCGCGGCTCGGCGTCGCCCCGGCAGGAGTCGGCGGCGGCCACGCAGATGCAGGTGCAGGGTGCGTTCGCCCCCGGCGGCGCGCAGTCCGACCCGGTCGTCGAGACCGACGAGCCGGCGGTGCCGGCCCGCGCCGACGAGGGTGAGCCGGCCGCCGACGTACGGGTCCGGGCCAAGCCGCCGGTCCGCAAGCTCGCCAAGGACCTCGGCGTCGACCTCGTCTCGCTCACCCCGACCGGGCCGCACGGCACCGTCACCCGCGGCGACGTCCTTGATGCTCGCAACGCGTCCTCGAGCAGCGGGCCGGACGCCGAGGCGATGTCCTCGGACCTGCGGATGTCGTTCGACTCCGGCGACGGCCGCGAGAGCCGCGAGCCGATCAAGGGCGTCCGGAAGATGATGGGCCAGGCGATGGTCGAGTCGGCCTTCACCATCCCGCACGTGACCGAGTGGGTCACCGTCGACGTCACGCGAACGATGGAGCTCGTCGAGCGGCTCAAGGAGCACCGCGAGCTGCGCGACGTCAAGGTCTCGCCGCTGCTGGTGCTGGCCCGGGCAGTGCTGCTGGCCATGCGGCGTACGCCGGAGATCAACTCGGTGTGGGACGACGCGTCCGGCGAGGTCGTCTACAAGCACTACGTCAACCTCGGCATCGCCGCCGCGACCCCGCGGGGACTGGTCGTCCCGAACGTCAAGGACGCCCAGGACCTCTCGCTGCGCGACCTGGCCGAGGCGCTGGCCGGGCTGACCGCGACCGCACGGGAGGGCCGCACGCAGCCGGCCGAGATGGCCGGCGGCACGTTCACGATCACCAACGTGGGCGTCTTCGGCGTCGACGCCGGCACCCCCATCATCAACCCCGGCGAGTCGGCGATCCTCTGCTTCGGTGCGGTCAACAAGCGGCCGTGGGTGGTGACGAGGGACGGCGTCGACGAGATCGTCGTCCGGCAGGTGACGACGCTGGCGCTCTCCTTCGACCACCGCCACGTCGACGGCGAGAAGGGCTCGCGCTTCCTCGCCGACGTCGCCTCGATCCTCGAGGACCCGGCCTCGGCGCTGCTCTTCTGACGCCTCGTGCTGCCCAGCGTGCGCCCAGGCGCACGCTGGGCAGCACGAGGCGGGGTGGTCAGCCGCAGGCGCGGAGCAGGGTGAGCACCAGCGTCTCGGTGACGGCCACGACCTCGGCCACGTCGACCGCCTCGAGCGGGCTGTGGGCGAGGCGCACGTCGCCGGGGCCGTAGTGGAGCGTCGGCACGCCGGCCGCGGCGTACTGCCTCAGGTCCGAGCCGTACGGCGCGCCGCGCTCGCGTGGCCGCGGGCCGCCGGTGATGTCGACGTGCGCGGCGGCGACCAGGTCGTGCAGCGCGCCGGCGTCACCGTCGTACTGGCCGGCACCGAACTGCCCGCCGGTCCACGCCACCACCGGCGGGTGGTCGCGCAGCCACGGGTCCCGGGCGGCGGCCTCGGCGATCGCCTCCTCCAGAGCGGCCCGTGCGTCGGCGGCGTCCTCGCCCAGGGCGACGCCGAGGCGGCCCTCGGCGACGAGCAGGTCGGGCACCGTGCTGGCCCAGTCGCCGGCGCGCAGGGTGCCGACCGAGATCGGGTAGGCCACGGGGTACTCCGCCATCAGCGGGTGCACTTCGGCGTTGCGCCGGCGCTCGAGGCCGGCCAGGGCCGCGTGGAGCGGGAGGTAGGCGTCGATGGCGCTGTGGCCGGCGTACGCGGTGCTGCCGTGGGTGGCGGCGCCCGCCACTCGCAGCTCGAAGGTGAGCGCGCCGGCGTTGGCGGTGGTGATGGTCCCGCTGGTCGGCTCGGTGATGACGCACGCCTTGCCGCGGTGGCCGCGGGCGAGGGTGCCGAAGGCGCCGAGGCCCCCGTCCTCCTCGCCGACCACGAGCTGGAGGGCGTAGGGCCGGGGGAGAGCGATCCCGGCGGCCCGGACGGCTCGGACCGCGGCGATGTTGGCCACGACGCCGGCCTTCATGTCGCAGGTGCCACGGCCGTGCACCCGGCCGGCTCCGTCGACGTACGGCTGGAAGGGCGCGGTCCGCCACTGCAGCGGGTCGCCCTCGGGCACCACGTCGACGTGTCCCTGGAGCACCAGCTCCGGCTCGCCGGCGGACAGGTCGCTCGCCGCGACCAGGCCCCACGCCTCGCTGCGCGGGACCTCCATGCCGGGGAAGTCGGGGTCGGCGGTGAGGGTCGGAAGGTCCAGCTGCCAGAGGTCGACGTCGAGGTCCAGCTCGCGCAGCTCCTTGGCCAGCAGGTGCTGCACGTCGCACTCGGCGTCGCTGCCCACCACGCTCGGCACGGCGACGAGCTCGAGGAGGTCGCGCGCGAGCTCACGCTCGTCGACGAACGCGAGGGCGCGGAGCTCGCGGTCGCTCAGGTCACGGTGTGCCACGAGGAGAAGGTAGGGACGGCGGGGGCCCTGCGGTGGCCGATTCACACACTTGTAACCGGCGGTGCCTCGGGTCGGCCCGGGTGGGTCAGGCGGACGGTTCCGGGTGGGTCAGCCGGGGGTGGTCCGGCTGGGCCAGGCGGCCGGGACGTGGCCGGCCCGGCTCCTGCGGAGGACGAGTAGAACGTCGCCCGGAGGGGTAGACGGAGCAGGTGGTCCGTCATGACGCGAGCGGCGAGGACGAGCGCGACGCGCTCGGGTATCCCGCTGTCGGCGAGGTCCTCGACCACTACAGCATCGGCCGGTGCCTGGGCGTCGGCGGCATGGGCTGGGTCTTCGAGGCGCTGGACTCCCGGCTGCAGCGGCAGGTCGCGGTCAAGGTGGTCGCGCCGCACCTCGCCGCCGACCCGGAGTTCCGCCGGCGGTTCACGCGCGAGGCCGCGGCCCAGGCCTCCCTGGACTCCCCGCACGTCGTCCAGGTCCACGACCACGGCGAGGTCGACGGCCGGTTCTACCTGGTCACCCAGCTGGTGCCGGGCGGCGACCTGGCCGCGATGCTCGAGGCGCACGGCCCGCCGGAGCGTCGCACCGCCATCGACGTGGTCGGGCAGGTGGCGGCCGGCCTGGCCGACGTCCACGACGCGGGCCTGGTCCACCGGGACGTGAAGCCCGCCAACGTCCTCCTCCGCCACCGCGACGACGGCCTGACGGCGTACCTCGGGGACTTCGGCGTCGCCCGGCGCGCCGACGCGGACGAGACCGCGCCGGGAGTGGGGAGCGCGGGCACACCGCGGTACATGGCGCCCGAGCTCCACGCCGGTGCGAGCGCCGGGCCGCGCAGCGACGTCTACTCCCTCGGTTGCCTGCTCTGGACGGTGCTCACCGGCTCTCCGCCGTACGACGGCAGCTCGGAGTGGGAGCTGGTCACCGCCCACCGCGAGCAGCCGGTCCGGCAGCTGCCGGGCGACGGCCCGCTCGTGGAAGGCCTGAACCGGGTGCTGGCCCGGACGATGGCCAAGGACCCCGCCGAGCGGTACGCCGACGCGGGCGCCGTGCGCGACGAGCTGCGGGCGCTGCTGACCCTGCCCGAGGAGGAGGAGCACGTCGTGCCGGTCACCGCCGTCGACCCGCCGCCGCGCCGGCCGCTCCCGCCGCCGGCCGGGTCGCGGGCCAAGGTCGTGGCGCTCGTCGTGGCGCTGCTGGTGGTCGTGGCCGGCGCCGTCGCGGCGTGGGCGCTCACCTGGGGCGGCCGCGACCGCGTGGCGACACCGGCCGGCCTGCCGACCCCGGCCGGGCTGCCGGGGCCGGCGTCGTCAGCGCCGTCAGCGCCGTCGGAGCCGTCGGAGCGGACGGCCGTCACCAGCCTGGCCCGCGCCCTCGTCGACCAGGGCGTGGTGAGCGGGCCGACCGCGACCTGTGCGGCCGAGCGGTGGATCGCCGAGGCCGGGCTGGAGGAGATGGTGGCGGCAGGGTTCTTCGACGAGGAGCTCCGCTACGTCGACCAGCCCGGGTCCGCGCTCTCGAGGGAGATGCGGGCCGCCATCCGGGCAGCGGTGGCCGCCTGCGCGGGGGCCGCTACCGAGCGCTGACCGCGCTCGCGCCGCCGTCGCCGAGGTGCACCTGGCCCACCTGGACGCCCTCGGGGCTCAGGGGCCGCAGCATCGCGTCGGTCCCGCCGTCGACGAAGAGGACCGAGCCCACGACCAGGCTGGCCGCGTCGGAGAGCAGGAAGGCGATGGTGGCCGCCACCTCCTCGGGTCGCCCCGGCCGACCCAGCGCGGTGGGGTAGGCGTCGGCGAAGACGCCCAGCTCCGGGTCCGCCCGCAGCCGGTCGGTCATCGGCGTGGCGATCAGCCCGGGCGCGACCGCGTTGAGGCGGACGCCTGCGCCGGCCCAGCGGGGCGTCACGCCCTCGCGGCGGGCCCAGTAGGCCAGCGCCCCCTTGGTGGCCGGGTAGACGTGCACCGCCTCGAGCGGGGCGGCCGCCCGGCGAGCGGCCTCCTCGTCGCCCGCGAGGCAGCCGCTCGCGACGTCGGCGCTCCAGCCCGGCTGGGCGGTCACGGAGTTGCTGGCCAGGAGGACCGCCGCGCCGGGACCACCGGTCGCGAGCTGGGCGTGCAGGCCGTCGACGAGGGCGACCGCGCCGAAGTAGTTGACCGACACGACCAGCTCCGGGTCCACGCCGGTCAGCCCGGCGATCCCGGCGGCCGGCACGACGCCGGCGAGGCCGTCGTCGCCCACGAGGTCGGCAGCGCCGGCGACGGCCGTGCGGCGTCCGTCGGGGGTCGACAGGTCGGCGACGACGTCGGCGTCGTGCAGGTCGATCGTGACGACCCGGTGCCCCTGGGACCGCAGCAGCCCCGTGGTCGCGGCCCCGATGCCGGAGGCGGCCCCGCTGACGACGTACGTGCGCTGGCTGGTCACCGGCGCACGCTAGCCAGCGGGCGCGCCCGCCCGCAGCCGTGGTCCCACTGGTGCGGCGGGCTCAGGCGTACCGGCGGGCGCGGTCGGCGGGGGAGCCGGGGCCGCGGTCGAGCATCGCGGCCAGCTCGTGCTCCAGCACCGCGCCGACCCGCCGGCAGAAGGCCTCCGGCTCGTCGGCGGCGTCGGGCCGCTCGGCGACCACGCGGTCGACGATGCCGAGGTCGTGGAGGTCGAGGGCTCGCACCCGCTGCTGCCGGGCCATCTCGGGGGCGTGGTCGAGGTCGCGGTGGACGATCGCGCTGGCGCCCTCGGGCGGCAGCGGGGAGAGCCAGGCGTGCTGGGCCGCCACCACCCGGTCGGCGGGCAGCAGGGCCAGCGCGCCGCCGCCGTTCCCCTCCCCGAGCATCAGGCAGAGCGTGGGGGCGTCGAGGGTGACCAGGTCGGCGAGGCAGCGGGCGATCTCGCCGGCGAGCCCGCCGTTCTCGGCGTCGGGGGAGAGCGCGGCGCCCTGGGTGTCGATGACCGTCACCAGCGGCAGTCCGAGCTCGGAGGCCAGTCGCATCCCGCGGCGGGCCTCGCGCAGCGCCTCCGGCCCCATCGGGTGGTCCGGGGTCTGGCCGCGCCGGTCCTGGCCCAGGAAGACGCACGGCGCCTGGCCGAACCGCACCAGCGCGATGAAGAGCCCGGGGTCCCGCTCGCCCTGGCCGGTGCCGTTGAGCGGCACGACGTCGGAGGCGGCGTACTTGAGCAGGCGGCGTACGCCGGGCCGGTCGGGGCGGCGGGACCGGGTGACGGCGTCCCAGGTCTCGACGTCGGGGAGCGTGCCGTCGGCGGAGTCGTCGGGCGCGGCGGGCACCGGGTCGATGCCGTGCCGGGGCGCGAGCAGGATGGTGAGGGCGCGGTCGAGGATGGCGGCGATCTCGTCGGGGGCGACGACGGCGTCGATGATGCCGTGGGCGTAGAGGTTCTCGCTCGTCTGCACGCCCTCGGGGAAGGGCTTGCCGTAGAGCGCCTCGTAGACCCGCGGGCCGAGGAAGCCGACGAGCGCGCCGGGCTCGGCGACGGTCACGTGGCCGAGCGACCCCCACGACGCCATCACGCCGCCGGTGGTCGGGTGGCGCAGGTAGACGAGGTACGGCAGGCCGGTCGCCTTGTGCGCGGCCACCGCCTGGCTGATCCGGATCATCTGCACGAAGGCGGGCGTGCCCTCCTGCATCCGGGTGCCGCCGCTGACCGGGGCGGCCAGCAGCGGGAGGTTCTCCCGGGTGGCGCGCTCGATCGCCGTCACGAGGCGGTTGGCGGCCGCGCGGCCGATCGAGCCGGCGAGGAAGCCGAACTCGCCGACGACCACCGCCACCCGCCGGCCCTTCATCAGCCCCTCGCCGGTCAGCACCGACTCGTCGACGCCCGACTTCTCCTGCGCACGGCGCAGCTCCTCGGCGTACTCCTCGCTGATCCCGGCGCGCTCGGGCGGGGTGTCCCACGAGCGCCACGAGCCCCCGTCGAGGACCAGGTCGATCAGCGCTGCGGCGTCCAGGCGGGCCATGGGGGTGGAACCTAGTCGGTGCTCTATCCCGTGAGCGAGCCGGACGTCGCGATGTCGACCACGAGCCCGACGACGATGGCGACCAGGGAGACGGCGACGCCCAGAGCGGCGCCGGGGATGACTCCCGGGCGGCGGTGCAGGAAGGCCGAGACCAGCGCGACCACCGCGAGCGCGACGCCGACCGTCGCCGCCCACGTTGCGAGCTGCGACCCCAGCAACGTGTCCTCGCCACCCTCGAGGACTTGCCAGGTCACCCAGGCGGTGCCCCCGATCGTGGCGAACGTCAGCGACGCCGCAGCCGCGACCTGCCGGTGGCGGCCTGTCGGCGCGGTCCGCGAGGTGGTGTCCAGGGTCCCAGCATCGGCCCGGTGGTCGAGCCTGTCGAGACCACGCCCCCCTTTCGGTGGTCGAGCCGGCTGATCGGTGGTCGAGCTTGTCGAGACCACGGCGGCCCGGTGGTCGAGCAGAACTTCGGTGGTCGAGCTTGTCGAGACCACGGCGGCCCGGTGGTCGAGCTTGTCGAGACCACGGCCCGGAGGTCGAGCACGTTCGCCTGTGCAGATCGCGGTCGGGACGCGCCCTGTGGACAATTCGCGGACCGGCCCTGACGTGCGGAAACAGTATCTGGGACTGTCGGTGGCGGGTGCTTGAGTGGGGTCATGGCCAAGGACCTGCGACCCGGCGGAGATCACCCGGTCTCGCGTGCGGTCGCGCGGCTGCGTGAGGAGCTGGACGGGCTGGCGGAGGTGCCGTTGTTCGGCCTGGGGCCTGGGGAGACCGGCGCGACGCTGGTGGAGCTGACGCGCTTGGCGGCGCAGGTCGCGGAGCTGGAGCTGCGGGTGGCCGCGCACGCTGGTGAGGTCGGTGTTGAGCAGCAGACCGGTGCGACGTCGACGGCGAGCTGGTGGGCCCACGCCACCAAGCAGGACCGGCGTGCCGCCGCCGGCCGGGTGCGGCTCGCGGAGGCGTTGGGGCGGTTCCCCCTCGTGCGGGAGGCACTCGCTGCTGGTGGGGTGAACGCCGAGCAGGCCCGCGTCATCACCACCGCCCTCGACGCACTTCCGGAGGGGTTGGAGCCCGACCTCTACGCCAAGGCTGAGCGGCACCTCGTGGCCGAAGCGGCCCATCACGACCCGTCCGCGTTGCGGGTGATCGGCAAGCACCTGCTCACCGTCATCGCACCCGAGATCGGTGAGGCGCACGACGCCCGTGCGTTGGAGCGCGAGGAGCGGGCCGCTGCGGCGCGTGCGTTCCTGACGATGTGTCCCGACGGTCGCGGGAGCATGGTCGGGAAGTTCAGCGTCCCCGAAGCCCACGGGCAGATGCTCCACAAGGCGCTGCTGGCGCTCTCGGCGCCCAAGCACGTCGCCGCCACCGACGGCGCCGGCTCCTACGAACGCCGCCCCTCACCCGAACGCCTCGGCACGGCATTGGTCGAGCTGATCGAGCGGTTCCCCGCCGACCGGCTCCCCGACCTCGGCGGCACCAACGCCACCGTCGTGGTCACCATGGACCTCCACACCCTCCTCGGCGGCCTGCGCCACGCACAGCTCGACACCGGCGGCGTCGTCTCCGCCGCCCACGCCCGCCGCATCGCCTGCGAAGCAGGCATCATCCCCGCCGTTCTCGGCAGCAGCAGCGAGGTCCTCGACCTCGGCCGCACCACCCGCCTCTTCACCAAAGCCCAACGCACCGCACTCAACCAGTCACAGCCCACCTGCACCACCGTCGGCTGCGACTGGCCCGCCTACCTCTGCCACGCCCACCACGACACCCCCTGGCACTCAGGCGGGGCTACCGACCTGGCCAACGCCCGCAACCTCTGTCCCCACCACCACGCCCGGATCCACGACCCCACCTACGACACCCAGCGACATCCCGACGGCAGCGTCACCTTCCACCGACGGACCTAGGCCGACGGCACTACACGCGTGGTCTCGACAAGTTCGACCACCGAAACAGGGCGTGGTCTCGACAAGCTCGACCACCGACGTGGTCTCGACAAGCTCGACCACCGAAGCAGGGCCGTGGTCTCGACAAGCTCGACCACCGAGTAGGCCGTGGTCTCGACAAGCTCGACCACCGAGTAGGGCGTGGTCTCGACAAGCTCGACCACCGAGTAGGCCGTGGTCTCGACAAGCTCGACCACCGAGTAGGGCGTGGTCTCGACAAGCTCGACCACCGAAGCAGGGCCGTGGTCTCGACAAGCTCGACCACCGGGTGGCTAGGGGCGTCCGGCCACCGCGGCGAGGACCTCGGCCTCCTCCGCCCGGGTCAGGCCGGTCACCGCGGCCGACGGGGTGGCGTGGAGCCAGGCCAGGGTGTCGCTGGCGGTCTCCTCGACGGGCCGGGTGCCGAGCCCCGCGGCGGCGGGTGGGCCGGCGTCATGGGCGAGCAGGCCGTCGTACTGCGGCCGCGGTAGCCAGAGCGGCACCGAGCGAGGGCCCGACCACGGCTCGACGCCCTGGCCGGCCAGCGCCTCCTGCGGCACCCAGGTCAGCGCGGCACCGTCGCCGCCGCAGCCCCGCGCCACCGCGGCCAACAGGTCACGGATCGGGGTGGCCGGTCCCACGGCGTCGTGCACCCCGGGCGCCCGGTCCTCCGCCAGGTCGACGACCCACGCCGCGAGGTCTCGGACGTCGAGGGCCTGCACCACGTCCTCGGGATCGCCCGGGGCCAGGACGCGGGGGCGCGCCGCGGCGTCGGCGAACCGCGACACCCAGTAGGTGAACCGCCCCGACGGGTCACCCGGCCCCGCGATCAAGCCCGGACGCACCACCGTCGACGACCGGGCGCCCGCCCGCACGAGCGACTCGCAGGCGACCTTCATCGGTCCGTACGCCTCCGGGTCGACCGACACGTCCGCGTCCTCCCAGCGCGGCTCCCGCAGGGGGAGCGAGCCCGGCGTGCCGCCCGGCGTCGACTCGTCGGCGTAGACGTTGACCGTGGAGACGAAGACCCAGTGGCTCTCGCCGAGCCGCTCCACCGCCCGCCGTACCCACGAGGGCTGGCGAGCCACGTCGACCACGGCGTCGTACGACGAGCCCGTTCCGATCGCCTCCGGCAGTGCCTCCGCGCGGTCGACCGGCACGTGCCGCGCGCCCTCCGGCACCGACCCGGACGCGCCGCGGCAGGCGCAGGTGACGTCGTGACCCCGCTCGACGGCCAGCTCGGCCACGGCCCGCGAGAGGAACACCGAGCCGCCCAGCACGAGGAGTCGCATGCCGTCACGGTGCCCGGGCGGCCGCCGCAGCGGAAGGCCGGTTCGCCGAGGGCGGAACGGCTCGGCTCAGGCCCCCGTCGGCCAGGACTCCAGCTCGCCGGCCGGGCCGTCGGTCCCGTGACCACCGCGGGGCAGGGGCCGCAGGGCGGACGTCTCGTCGATCCACAGGAAGGCGTCGTACCGGCGCCCGAGGACGGTGGGCACGTAGTTGCCCCAGCGCTCGGCCTCGGGCCGGTAGACCACACCGATGGCCCGGTGCGGTCGCTCCTCGGCCGCCCACTGCGGGAGGTCGGGCGGGAAGACGAAGAGCGCGGAGCGTCCGGGCAGCGAGTCGTGCAGCAGCGCCTCGGTGCTGCCGGCGCGGGCCGCCGGCACGCGCATCACCTCGCGTGGCAGCCCCCACTCGCGGCCGGCCACCACGGTGCCCCGGTGGCTGCCGAAGCCGACCAGGACGCACTCCTCCTCGCCGTACCTCTCCCGGACCAGCTGGCCGAGGTTGACCAGGCCGGCGTCGGACATGTCGGTGAAGCGGGCGTCACCGACATGGGTGTTGTGCGCCCACACCACGACCTTCGCCGGGCGCCCGCGCCTCGACCCGTGGTGCTCGAGGAGGTGGTCCAAGGTCTCGACCATGTGCGTGTCGCGGATGTTCCACGACTCCGGCCCGCCGCGGACCATCGAGCGGTAGTAGGCCTCCGCGCCCACGGCCGCCTCGGCGTTCCGCTCGGCCGCGAACGTCGCGTCACGCTCGGCAGGCGCTCGGCCGGTGGCGTCCAGGTCGTCGGCGTGGCGGCGGAGCAGGTCCCGGAGCAGCCCGACGACCTCGGTCTCGCAGCCGGTGGGCACGAAGCGGGTGGACCGGGCATAGGCCTGCGGGTCCTCGGCGTACGGCTCGAGGCACCGGCACGCCGCGAGCGCCGCCTCGAGCTCCGCGGGATCGTGCTCGCGGGCGTGGTCGACCACGGCGCGCAGCGACTCCCACAGGGAGTAGACGTCGAGCCCGTAGAACCCGACCCGCTCGCCGGCCGGCCTCCGGTCGTTGTGGCCACGCAGCCAGCCGAGGAAGCCGGCGACCTCCTCGTTGGCCCACATCCAGGTCGGCCACCGGACGTAGCCGGCCAACGCCTCGCGCGGGTCCGTCGGGGCTCCCGGCGCGCCGGTCACGCTGCAGCTCACCCGCCAGCAGTCCGGCCAGTCGCCCTCGACCGCCACCGCGTCGAAGCCGCGCTCCTCGACGAGCCGCCGGGTGAGGAGCTCGCGCCACCGGTAGTACTCGTGGGTGCCGTGCGAGGCCTCGCCCAGGCAGACGACCCGCGCGTCCCCGATCCGGTCGAGGAGCGGGTCGAGGTCCGCGGGATCGGCGAGCGGTTGCGCGAGGGCGGCGGGGTCCGTGGCCGTCACGGTCCCGGAGTACCCGGGGCCGACGGCCCCATCCCCCGACCGACCGACGGCGGCGCGAGGTCAGGAGCGGGGCGGCGTCGTCTCGTCGAGCAGCCAGGCGTCGAAGAACGCCGAGAGCTCCTCGCCGGTGTGCTCCTCGACCCACGCGACGTGCTCCTCGCGGTCGGCGCTGCCGTCGGCCTGCGACGCGGGCCACTCGCGCACCAGGCTCCAGAAGACCTCGTCGCCCAGGCGCTCGCGCAGCTCGTGCCACATCAGCGCGGGTCCGTAGTAGACGTTCGACTCGCCGAAGGCGTCCGGGTCGTAGTCGCCCGGCGGTCCGTGGTCGGCACGCTCGGCCGCCTCCCGCTCGGCGTACCCGCCGAGGAGCGCCTCGAGCGGCACGTCGTCGTGCTGCGCCTGCCAGACCAGCTGCAGGTACATCACCATGCCCTCGTTCAGCCACAGGTCCCGCCAGTCCGTCGGCGTGACGAGGTCGCCGTACCAGTGGTGCGCCATCTCGTGGACCAGGACCGGGGCCGAGGTCGCGTAGTCGGTCGTGCCGACCGTGATCATCGTCTGGGTCTCCATGGCGCTGCTGGAGTCGACCACGACGACGCCGAGGGTGTCGTACGGGTAGCGGCCCAGCCGCTCCTCGAGCCAGGGCAGCTCCCGTGCGGTCGCCCGCAGCCGCGTCACGAGCTCCGGCCGGCCACGCGGCACCCAGTAGCTGATCGGCACGCCCGTCGCGGACTCCTCGCGGGTGACGACGTAGTCGCCGATGGCGACGGTCACCAGGTACGACGCCGCCGGCTCCGCGAGCCGCCAGTGGGTGACCGTGCGGTCCCCGGCGTCGCGCCGCGACAGCAGCTCGCCGTTGGCCACGCCGACCCACGGGGAGGGCACCGAGACGGTGATGTCGTAGAGCGCCTTGTCGGAGGGGTGGTCGTTCGCGGCGTACCAGGTGAACGCGCCGTACGGCTCCTGCATCGTCCACACCTCGCCGCCGGTGGTCGTCGTCCAACCGGTCTCGCTGACGTCCGTCCGTGTGGTGGGAGAGGTGACCGGCTGCGGCGTGCCGGTGTACGTGAGGACCAGCCGGTACCGCTCGTCGGCCACGACGTCGTGGCGGACGACGAGGTCCTTGCCGCGGTGGCCGAACCGGACCGGCTCCCCGTCGACCCGCACCGAGCGCACCTGGAGCTCGGGTGCGAGGTCGAGCTGGACCTGGTCGTCGTCCTCGGTCGAGCGGAAGACCAGTCGCTCCCGCCCCTCGAGGACGCGCGCGGCGGGGTCCCAGTCCAGCGCGAGGTCGTAGTGGAGGGCGTCGACGCCCGGGTCGCCCACGTGCGGGTAGACCGAGTCCTCCCGCGGCTCGCTGAGCGCCGCGTCGAGGGCGTCCGCAGGCCGGGTGGTCCCCGGCGACCGCTCGGGAGCCGCCGAGGAGGTGCTCGACGAGGGGGCCGCCTCACGTGGCTGGGCCTCGCCGGAGCCGCCGGAGCAGCCCGCGAGCGCCAGGCCGACGAGGAGCGCCAGCGGACCCGCGCCCCGGTTCACTCCTCGGGCCGCAGCATCGGCCGGACCAGCTTGCGGGCGTGGTGCACCTGCGCCTTGACGGTGCCGACGGGGATGCCGAGGTGGGCGCCGATCTCGGCGTAGGACATCCCGTAGACGTCGCGCAGCATCAGCGGCTCGACCATCTGCGGGCGGTCGCGCTCGAGCACCTCGACGGCCTCGAGCAGGTCGAGCCGGGTGCCCGCGATGACGGAGGTGGTGCGCGGGTCGGCGTGCTCGGGCAGCAGGTCGCTGGCGACCGCCTGGTTGCGCATCCGCCGGTACGTCGTCCGCGCGCTGTTGAGCGCCACCACGTGCAGCCAGGTGGTGAACCGGCCCCGGCCACCCCAGGAGCCGATCTTCCCGGCGACGTTGAGCAGCGCCTCCTGGCAGGCGTCCTCCGCGTCGGCCGAGTGCGGCAGCACGCCCCGGCAGACGGCCAGCGCGCGCGGCCGGACGGCGGTCAGCAGCTCCTCGAGCGCGTCCCGGTCGCCCTCGCGGGCCCGCCGGGCGAGCTCGTCGAGCTCGTCCGGTGTGTGCGCGTGCGCCGTGCTGCCCGTCATCCGCCGTCCTCCCCGTCCGCTGCACGATAATGCCCCTGTGTCCATGCCCCACCGACTCGGTCGCTACGTCGTGCGCCGGCGGATCGGTGCGGGCGGCTTCGCCACCGTGTGGCTGGCCTACGACGAGCAGCTCGACAGCCCCGTCGCGGTCAAGGTGCTGGCCGACAACTGGACCGAGGACCAGCACGTCCGCCAGCGGTTCCAGGAGGAGGGCCGCTTCCTGCGGCGCGTGGAGAGTCCGCACGTCGTGAGCGTCTACGACGCCGGTGAGCTCGACGACGGGCGCCCGTACCTGGTGATGGCTTACGCCGACCAGGGCACCCTCGCCGACCGCCTGGAGGCGGGAGTGCTGCCGGTGCCGGAGGCCCTCGAGGTGGTCCGGCAGGTCGGCGCCGGCCTGGCCGCGCTCCACGAGCGCGACGTGCTGCACCGCGACGTCAAGCCCGCCAACGTGCTGTTCCGGACGGTCCGCGGCGAGGTCCGCGCGATGGTGGGCGACCTCGGGCTCGGCAAGGCGCTGGACATGTCGTCGCGGCTGACGATGGTCGCCGGTACGCCGACCTTCGTCGCGCCCGAGCAGGCGCAGGCCGAGCCGCTGGACGCCCGGGCCGACCAATACTCCCTCGGCGCGCTGGCCTACCTGCTGCTCGCCGGCCGGGCGCCGTACACCCACGCGACGCTGGGCGCCGCCGCCCACCCGGCGCCGGCGCCGCCGCTGGGGACGCCCGAGCGGCCGTTCCCTGCCGCCACCGACGCGGTGGTGCGCCGGGCGCTCGCCGTCGACCGGGAGGACCGCTTCCCGGACGTCACGGCGTTCGTCGACGCCCTCGCGGCGACCCTGCACGACGCGGACCTCCCGGACGGAGTGGTGCCGGGCGGCGGGCCGGCGGCGCTGCCGGCGATGGACCCGGACCTCACCCAGCCCGGGGCCCGCCCGACCGCGCGCCCGGAGCCGCCCGAGACGTCGGGCGAGGGCCCCGCCGGAGCGCCTCGGCCACACCGTCGCCGGCTCGTCGTGCCCGCTGCCGTCACCGTCGCGGCCGTGGCCGTCGGTGCGGCCGTGGGCTACGGGTGGCAGTCGACCCGCGCGGAGGACGTGCGGGTCGTCGACGACCAGGGCAGCCTCAGCGTCGAGGTGCCGCGCGACTGGGAGCGTGCGGTCGCGGCGGACGGCTGGACCCCGCCGAACGACGACGTGACCTACCCCGCCCTCTCGGTCGGCACCACCGAGCGGTGGAGGGAGCCGACCACGCGCGCGGAGGGCGTCTTCCTCGGCCTCTTCCCCGGCAACCAGCTGCCGACCGCGATGCCGCAGCACCCGGAGTGCGACGTGGCCCAGGAGCCGGTCACCGAGACCACCGGCGATCCCTCGCGGACCGTCGTCCACACCGGCTGCCCGCACGGCGTCACCGTCGAGCGCGTGGTCCAGGTCGCGGGGAACCGGCTGCTGTGGGTGCAGGTCCGCAGTGCCGACCGGGCCACGGCCAACGAGGTGCTCGACAGCGTCGACACCCACGGCATCTGAGCCGCCGGCACCCGGGCCGGGGCCTCAGGACGTCGTGGCGCCCCGCACGATCCGCTCCACCAGATCGGCCATGCCCCGCCGGTCGCGCTCGCGTCCGATGAGCGCGATGGCGGCGTACGCCGTGGACCCGTCGACGGAGAGGAACCGCTCCATCGCCACGCGGCGGTACCCCGACAGGACGTACGTCGCGGTGAAGCCCTTCTCGTCCCGCGACTCCACGACGAGGTCCTCGACCTCGGAGGCGCCGCCGAGCGCGTCGAGCCGCTGCTGCAGCACGGCCGCCCGGGTCTGGACCCCGCCGATGAGCCGGACGCGGAGGAAGAAGGAGTTGTCGCCGGGCTGGTCCGGCGGGAGCCACTTCCACTCGCCGAGGCTCGAGTCGCTGCGCAACCAGCCGACCGGCACCGGGAGCCGGAGCCGGTAGGGGTGGACCTCGATCTCCGCCGGGCGGGTGGGCACGCCGGGAGCGAGCGCGGGGGTGTCCGGGTCCGGGACGACCTCCGGCTCCGGGTCCACCGGGTAGGACGGCGACACGGCCGCGACCGGGACGGCGGTCCCGGCGGCCGTGGGCTCGGGGCGCGCGAGCCCCGCCGCGAGGACGCCCCCGGCGGCGCCCAGCACGAGACCGAGCACCGCGCCGGCGGCCGCCAGCGTGCCGGTCCCGCTAAGCCCCGTCCTCATGGCGCCCGAGGGTAGACGGGTTCCGGGCCGCGGCTACGTTCTGGCCCATGACGAGCCTGCTGCTGCGCCGTGCCCGACCGGTCCCGCTCCACCCCGGCGACGCGGTGCCGGAGCGCCCGGTCGACGTCCTCGTCGAGGGCGGCCGGGTCTCCGCACTCGGCGTCGACCTCGCCCGCCCGGCGGGGGTCGAGGAGGTCGACGCGGACGGGCGGTGGCTGCTCCCCGGCCTGTGGGACCAGCACGTGCACATGGCGCAGTGGACCCTGGCCTCCCAGCGGCTGGACCTCGCCGGGGCCCGGACGCCGGAGGACGTGACCGGTGCCGTGGCGGAGCGGGTGGCCGAGCAGCCCGAGCTCCCGGTGATCGGGTGGGGGCACCGCTCGGGTGCGTGGGACCGCGAGGTCACCGTCTCCGAGCTGGACGCCGTCTCGGGGCAGACCCCCGTGGTGCTGATCAGCGGCGACGGCCACCACGCCTGGCTCAACACCACCGCGCTGCTGCACCTGGCCATGCCCGTCCGCGACTCGGTCGTGCGGGAGGCGGAGTGGTTCGCGGTGTACCCGCGGCTGGTCACCCTCGTCGGCAACGACGGGACCTCGCCCGAGGCCTACCGCCGCTCGCTCGAGGCCGCCGCGGCGCTGGGGATCGTCGGCATCGCCGACTACGAGTTCGGCCACGGCCCGCTGGACTGGGTGGAGCGCTGGGGCGCCGGCGCGGACCTGCTCCACGTGCGCGCGGCGACGTACGCCGAGCACCTCGACGACGTCATCGCGCTGGGCCTGCGCACCGGCCAGACGCTGCCCGGCTGCGACTCGCGGCTGACCATGGGGTCGCTGAAGATCATCAGCGACGGCTCCCTCAACACCCGCACCGCCTGGTGCTGCGAGCCGTACGCCGACGCGCACCGCCTGGAGTACCCCGCCGGGCAGCCCAACCTGTCCGGCGCCGAGCTCCGCGAGCACCTCTCGCGTGCGCACGGGGCCGGTTTGGAGGTCGCCACCCACGCGATCGGCGACGCCGCCGTGGCCGAGGCCCTCGCGGCGTACGGCGACACCGGCGCGCGCGGGTCGATCGAGCACGCCCAGCTGGTCGGCCGGGGGGACGTGCGCCGGATGGCCGAGCTCGGCATCCGGGCCAGCGTGCAGCCCGCGCACCTGCTCGACGACCGCGACGTGAGCGAGCGGATCTGGGGTGAGCGGTCCGAGCGGTGCTACGCGTTCCGGTGGATGCTCGAGGACGGCGTCGAGCTGGTCCTGGGCTCCGACGCGCCGGTCTCCCCGCTCGACCCGTGGCTGGCCCTCGCCGCGGCCGTCCACCGGAGCGCCGACGAGCGCGAGCCGTGGCACCCCGAGCAGGCGCTCACGGTGCAGGAGGCGCTGGCGGCCTCCGTCGACGGCCAGCCGACGGTCGCGGAGGGCTCCCGCGGCGACCTGGTCCTGGTCGACCGCGACCCGCTCGCCGACCACGCCTCGACCGCGGAGACCGCCGCGGCGCTGCGCGCCACCACCGTCGGGCTCACCGTCGTCGACGGCACCGTCGTCCACCGCGACCTCTGACCCGTCGAGGTGGCAGGCCTGCACGGTCGAGGTGGCAGGCCCGCACGGTCAGCCGGCCAGGGCGTCCAGCACCAGGCCGGCGGTGACCTGCTGCCCCGCGGCGAGCGGGTGGTAGGCGAGCGCCACGCCGTCCCGGGTGATCCGGCCGTTGACCCACGGGTCGTCGGAGCAGACGTCGTGGCCGTCGCTGGCGGCGTACAGGTCGACGTAGCGGGCGCCGACGCGCCGCGCGGCACGTTCCTGGGTGTCGGCGAGCAGCCGGTTCATCCGGGCGGCGAAGGGCTGGTCGCCCTCGGCCAGCGGCAGCACGTCGCTGCACGTGGCGTCCGCCGGGACGATCTCCGGGTAGCCGACGACGACCACCTCGGCCTCCGGTGCGCGGTCCCGGATCCCGCGGACGGCGGCCACCAGCCGGTCGCCGACGGTGTCGATGTTGGCGCGCAGTTCCGCGACGCCGTCGGGGCCGAGCTGCTCCCGGCACGGCGCGCCGTCCGGGTCCTCCTGCCGCGCGCGGACGCAGGCGCCGACCAGCGTGCTGTAGATCCCGAAGTCGTTGCCGCCGATGCCGATCGTCACGAGGCTGGTGTCCGGCTCGAGCGCCTCGAGCTGGGCCGGCACCGCGCCGTCGAGGGTCGGCTGGGCGCCGACGAGGGAGGTGGTGTCGGCGCCGGCGCAGCTGACGTCGGTCAGCTCGGCGCCGAGGGCGTCGGCGACCAGCCGCGGGTAGTTCTGCGTCGAGCGCAGGCAGCCGTCGGCGCGGTCGGTCTCGCCCACGAGCGGCGCCGAGGTGAAGGAGTCGCCCAGGGCGACGTACGTCGGGAAGCGCCCGGCGTCCGGCGTGGCCAGCGGTGTCGTGCCGCCCGCGGTCACGTCGCCGGTGCGCGGCGCGGCGGAGGAGGCGTCGGGGCCGGTCGACGTGCTGGTCGACGGGCCGACCGGGTCGCCGGGGGAGTCGCTGCAGCCGGCCGTCGCGGCGAGCACCGCGAGCAGGACCGAGCCGGCAGCCCGGCGACGGGTGGAGGTGGCGCGCATGCCCGCCACGGTACGGACCGTCAGCCAGCGGGCGGCGTCCCGGCGCCCGCGCCGACGGCGAGGGTCAGGCGCAGCACCAGGGCGGGGTCGTCGAGGCGGTCGCCGTACAGCTCGCGGAGCTGGCCCATGCGGTAGCGGACCGTCTGCGGGTGCACGAACAGCGCGGCCGCGACGTCCTCGCGTCGCCCCTGGTGCAGCAGCCAGGCGCGCAGCGTCTCCTCGAGCTTCTCCGCGGTGGCCGGGCGGAGACCGGCGAGCGGCGCGAGCGCGGCGGCGCGGAGGTCGGCGAGCGCGTCGGGGTCCGCGGTGAGCACCAGCTGCGGCAGGTGCGCCTCGGTGTCGTCGCGCAGCCCGAGCGCGTGCGCCCGGCGGGCGCGCAGGTAGGAGGCCCGCACCTCGCTCCACGGACGGGCCGGCCCCGCGACGGCGTCGCGGGGGCGGCCCCGGCGCCGCCCCCCCCCCCCCGGGCGGGCGGGGGGGGGCGGGGCGTGGAGGCCAACGCCCTCGTAGCCCGCCGCCCGCCCGCCCCCCCCCCACGAGT
>NZ_JBNCOG010000029.1:0-47116 GCF_051280745.1 Nocardioides ureilyticus
CGCGCCGAGCCGGCGGGCCGGGCCGCCCCGCCCCGCGGGGGGGGGGGGGCCGCCCCCCCCCCCCCGCGACCGGGTCTCCTCCAGCTGCGCCACGGTCTGCAGGTGCCACTGGGCGGGCAGCTCACCGAGGAGCTGCTCCAGGCGCACCGACGCCTCGACGTACGACAGGGAGTCGCCGCCGAGCGAGACGAAGGTGTCGTCCGGCGCCACCGCGTCGCGGCCGAGGACAAGCGCGAACGTGTCGGCGACACCGACCGGGGCGGCGTCCTCGGCGCGGGCGGCCGCGGCGAGCGACCGGACCGTCGCGGTGTCGACCTTGCCGCTGGGCAGCCGCGGCAGGTCGGCGACGGTGACCACGGCGACGGCGACCGGGGGCAGCCCGGTCGCGCCGGCGACCCGCGCGGCGACCCGCCGCAGGACGCCGCGTTCCCCGACTCCCTCGACGGCGACGAAGAGCCTCGCGTCGTCGGAGGTGCAGCATGCCGTGAGGCCGTCGTCCGCGAGCAGCTGCTCGACGCGCTCGAGGTCGACGCGGAGCCCGAAGACCTTGGCGAACCGGGCGGCCCGCCCGACGACCTCCACCAGGCCCGCGGCGTTGACCCGCGCCAGGTCGCCGGTGCGCAGCTCGACGGTCTCCCGGCCACGCGCGAGGTCCGCAGGCGAGGCGGCGTACCCCAGCATGACGTTGGGGCCGGCGTACACCAGCTCGCCCACCTCGCCCTCAGGCGCGTCCACCCGAAGCGATCCGCCGGGGATCGCGACGCCCACCGCTGCCGGGTGCGCGTGCGCCAGGTCGGGCGGGAGGTAGGCCATCCGGGCGGTCGCCTCCGTCTGGCCGTACATGACGAAGAGGTCGAAGCCACGACGCTGCCCCAGCTCGGCGAAGCGCCGGACGCGCTCGGCAGGCATCCGCCCCCCGGCCTGCGTCAGGTAGCGCAGCGACGGCACCGACCGGTCCGCGAAGCCGGCCCGCTCCAGCTGCTCGAACGTGTAGGGGACGCCCGCGATCGAGGTGACGCCGTGACGGTCCACCGCCTCCCAGAAGCAGGCGTCGACGACCGAGAGGTCGCTCAGCAGCACCGCCGCGCCGCGGAGCAGGTGGCTGTGGAGCACCGAGAGGCCGTAGCAGTAGTGCAGCGGCATCGTCGTGACGGCGACATCGCTGTCCCGGACGGCGAGGTACTCCGCGATCGACTCGGCGTTCGCCTGCACGCCGGCGGCGCCGAGCCGGACCAGCCGCGGCGAGCCCGTGGTGCCGGAGGTCGAGAGCAGCAGCGAGAGGTCGGGGTGCAGCTCGTGCGCCGAGCCGGTCCGTCGCTCCTCCACGCCCCCGGCCCGGACCACCACGTCGGGGTCGTACGCCGCGACGAGCGCGTCCACGCCCTCGTCGCTGTCGGCGGCCAGGAGGACGACGTGGTCGCCCGCCAGCGCGCCCAGGTGGGCGGTGACCGTGTCGACGTCGTTGCGGGCGGAGACGAGCACCAGGCGGCGGGCCCGGCCGAGCGAGTCGGCGAACCCGCTGACCCGCTCCGCGAGCTCGGTGTAGGTCAGCGCGCCCCGGTCGGTCAGCAGCGCCGGCCGGTCCCCGTGCGCCGCCAGGCGTCCGGCGAAGGCCACGCCGCGAGGAAGCTGCTCGACCGTCATGGAGCGATGATAAGGCTTGGCTAACCTCAGTTGCTAACCTCAGTTGCTGACCTCAGCTGCGACGATCGGCCCGGAGCCGGACGGCGACGAGGGCGACGTCGTCGTCGCGCTGGACCGGCACCATCCGCTGCAGCAGCCGGTCGCAGAACGCCTCGAGGTCGGCGGGCCCCGCAGCGAGCTCGCCGAGGGTCCGGGCCAACAGGGCGAGGCCCACGTCGATCGACTGGCCCCGGCGCTCGACCAGGCCGTCGGTGTAGAGCAGGACGGTCGAACCGGGAGGCAGCGCCACCGTGCTCTCGGTGCGTGGCACCTGGGGATGGAGGCCGAGCAGCAGCCCGGCCTCGTCCTCGGCCAGGAAGCGCACCTCGCCCCGGGCGTCGAAGACCGCCGGTGGCGGGTGGCCGGCGTTGGACCACCGCAGCGTCG
This sequence comes from Nocardioides ureilyticus, assembly GCF_051280745.1. Classification (NCBI taxonomy): domain Bacteria; kingdom Bacillati; phylum Actinomycetota; class Actinomycetes; order Propionibacteriales; family Nocardioidaceae; genus Nocardioides; species Nocardioides ureilyticus. The sequence continues at coordinate 2,071 of NZ_JBNCOG010000029.1, forward strand.
TGGGACCCGGTCCACCGACTCCCTCCAGCCGCACCACCGCCGCGGTGGCGGTCGTGGCGATCTCGAGGGTCTCCATGGCCTCGTCCACCCCGCGCAGGACCTCGGCGGGACCGTCGCCGGTGTGCACGGCGATGCCTCGCAGCAGGTTCCGCACCTGTCCCATCGCCGCCGCAGCGGCCGCGTCGTGCCCGACGACGTCACCGATCGCCAGCACCGTGGAGCCGTCCCGCTGCGTGAAGGCGTCGTACCAGTCGCCGCCCACCTGGGCGGCCTCCGACGCCGCCTCGTAGCGGACCGCCACCTCCACGTCCGCGCTGGTGGCCGGGGAGCTCATCATGCTCCGCTGCAGGCCCTCGGCGAGGTCGCGCTGCTCGCCGTACAACCGTGCGTTGTCGACGTGGAGGCCGGCCCGCGAGGCGACCTCCACCACCAGCTCCAGCTCGTCGTCGCCGAGCGGCTGCCGGTCCGGGCCGCGGAACAGCGAGAGGAGCCCGACCGTGCGGTCCCGGCCGTGCAGCGGCACGATCGCCGCCGAGGCGGGGCCGAGGACTCCCACCAGGTCCCGCGCCTCGCCCGGCACCAGCACCTCCTCGATGGCACGGGTGGCGTCGGCCTCGACGAGCAACGGAGAACCGGCACCGAGCGCCCGGGCGACGAAGGAGGTGTCGGTCAGCGACGGGATCCGGCGTTGCGCGTACCGGTCGAGGGTGCTGCGGAGCGCGGGGTCGCGGTGCCAGCAACCCACGTCCCGCAGGCGCGCGCGCCAGTCGGACGGGCCGTCGCTCGCGACGAGCGTCACCAGGCACCAGTCGGCGAGCTCGGGAACCAGCACCTGCGCCAGTCGACCCACGCCCTCGTCGGGTTCGAGCGGACGGGTGAGCGCCTCGGCGACGTCAGCCATCAACGCCGAGCGTCGGGCCTCCCGGGCGAGCAGCACCTGGGCGGCGTGCCGGTCGGTGACGTCGTTGAAGTAGACCGACAGGCCGTCGGCCGAGGGCCAGGCGCGCACCTCGAACCACGCATCGAGCGGGGGCGGGTAGTAGGCGTCGAAGGAGACCGGCTCCCCCGTCTCCACCGCGCGTCGGTAGTGGTGCTCGAAGTCGCTGCCGCGCGCCTCGGGGAAGAGGTCCCAGACGTTGCCACCGGTCAGTCGGGTCCCGACCCCGCCGAGGAGCTCCTCGGCCTTGCGGTTGACGTAGCCGAAGCGCCAGCTCCGGTCGAGGTGGATGAACGCGGTCGGCATCGCCTCGAGCACCCGGGTGACCCGCGCCTCGCTGCTCTGCACCGCGGTGTCGTCGAAGGCCGTGCCCAGCAACCGCCCAGCCGTGCCGTCGGGGCCGGGGTACGCCCGTCCGCGCGCCACCACCCAGCGCGGCTCCGCGTCGGGCACCAGCACGCGGTACTCCGCGGCGTAGGCCCCGCAGGTGGCCAGGGCGGCGTCGATCGCCGCCCTCACCCGCGGCAGGTCCTCGGGGTGGACGGCCGCGTGGAAGTGCTCGATGGTGCCACCGAACTCGGCCGCGTCGAGGCCGAAGATGTCGAGCAGGCGCTCGTCGTAGACCAGGCGCCCGGTGACGAGGTCCCAGTCGAAAGTGCCGACGCCGCCTGCCTCGAGTGCCAGGCGCCACCGGTCGCTGCCGTCCTTGCTCCCACCCTCGCGGGCCGGCCCAGGGACGGTCGGGCGCTCTGCCACACGGCTCCTCGGGTGCTCGTTGAGACCCGAGCCTCCCATGTCCCCCACGCCTTCCGCACGTCAATGGACGAACCGGGGTTCGGCCAGCCGAGCGAGCGCGGTGGGTCTGGCTGCCGCGGATGGGGGTACCCGGCAGTGCTGCCACCCCCGGAGACAGGAGACGCCGTGCGCGCCATGGTCTACCGCGGCCCGTACCGGGTGCGCGTGGAGGAGAAGGACATCCCCCGCATCGAGCACCCGAACGACGCCATCATCCGCGTCCGGCTCGCCGCGATCTGCGGCTCCGACCTGCACCTGTACCACGGGATGATGCCGGACACCCGGGTCGGCCACACCTTCGGCCACGAGTTCATCGGCGAGGTGCACGAGGTCGGTCCGTCGGTGCGCGACCTCCAGGTCGGGGACCGGGTGATGGTGCCGTTCAACGTCTACTGCGGGTCCTGCTTCTTCTGCGCCCGTGGCCTCTACTCGAACTGCCACAACGTGAACCCGAACGCCACCGCGGTCGGTGGCATCTACGGCTACTCCCACACCTGCGGCGGGTACGACGGCGGGCAGGCCGAGTTCGTGCGGGTGCCTTTCGCCGACGTCGGTCCCTCCGTGATCCCCGACTGGCTCGACGACGAGGACGCGTTGCTGATGACCGACGCGCTCTCGACCGGGTACTTCGGCGCGCAGCTCGCCGAGATCGAGGAGGGCGACGTGGTGGCCGTGCTCGGCGCCGGGCCGATCGGGCTCTACGCCGCCCGGAGCGCCTGGCTCATGGGGGCGGGCCGCGTGGTCGTGATCGACCAGCTGCCCGAGCGCCTGGAGAAGGCCCGCACCTTCGCGCACGCCGAGACCCTCGACTTCAGCGAGGTCCGGGACGTCGTCGTCGAGATGAAGCGGATGACCGACCACCTGGGCTTCGACCGGGTCATCGAGGCGGTGGGGGCCGAGGCGGACGGCAACCTGACCCAGCACCTCACCTCCGCCCGGTTCAAGATGCAGGGCGGCTCACCGGTCGCGCTCAACTGGGCCATCGACGGCGCCCGGAAGGGCGGCACCATCTCCGTCATGGGCGCCTACGGACCGATCTTCAGCTCGGTGAAGTTCGGGGACGCGCTCAACAAGGGCCTCACGCTGCGGATGAACCAGTGCCCCGTGAAGCGGCAGTGGCCCCGCCTGCTCGAGCACATCCGCAACGGCTACTTCAAGCCCAACGACATCGTCACCCACCGGTTCCCGCTCGAGGAGATCGCGGAGGCGTACCACGTCTTCTCGGCGAAGCTCGACGGCTGCATCAAGCCGGTGATCGTCACGGACGCCGGCTGAGGAAGGACCCGCCATGCCGTACACACCGCAGAAGCCCCCGCTCCCCGAGACCCCCGAGCAGCTGCGGGCCCGCATCCCCGGGTGGGGTGCGGACCTCGATCCGGCCGATCGGCCGGCGGTCCCGCAGGAGCGGTTCGACCCCTCGGCCAGCGGAGCCCACTGGGACCTCCCCGAGCAGCAGCCCGAGCGCGAGCCCCGCGAGCGCTCGATCGAGCACGCCCGCCTCACCCCCGTCTTCGGGACGACGCTGCCGCCCCGGGGCCTCTCCGGTGCCGTACGGCGCTACGCCTACCGCCGCCACGGCGAGGGCAAGGCCGCCCACTGGCTGCTGCTGATCGCCGCCGACCGCATCGACGTCGCCGAGCACGTGGTCCGCTCCTTCGCGACCACCCGTCCCGACAACCCGCTGACGCAGACGGGGATCAAGGCCGAGGTCACCCACGGTGGGCTGCGCTCCCGCCGAGGTGGCCGACCCGACGTCCGCCACCACCTGCTCGATCCCGTGGTCAACGGGGCGCCGTGGCTGGCGGGCGCCGCGGCGGTCGCGTACGCCGCCCGGCGCGCGATCCGCTCCTGACCGGCCTCAGCCGCGCTCGATCGGGCGGCCCAGCATCGGGCCGACCAGGCGCCGGATCACCGGCGACGGGCTGAGACCGAGCTCGTCGGCGAGCAGCCGGCGGTAGTGTTCGTACTGGCGGAGGGCCTCGGCGTGGTTGCCCTCCGCGAGGTGCACCTCGACCACGCGTCGGTGGGCGCTCTCCCGCAACGGCTCGGCGCGCACCGCCTCCAGCGCGGCGGCGAGCGCCTCGGCGTACCGGCCCTGCTCGCGCAGCGCCTCCGCGCAGCGCTCGAGGGCGTGCAGCCGGAGCTGCCGGTAGGTCTCCCGCTCGATGTCGAGCCAGTCCTCGTGCCAGTCCGGCAGCAGGTCGGTGCGCCACACGCCGGGCCGCACGAGCGCCCCGTTGCCCTCGCCCCGCGCCAGCGCCCCGGCAGCCTCCTCCGACTCCCACAGGTCCACGTGCACGTCGGGTCCGAGCCGCACGGCCGTCGAGGTGCACTGGACCAGGGTGCGCCCGCGAGGCCGGGGCAGCCGCCACAGGACGGTGCGCAGGCTGGCCGCCGCGCGCTCCGGCTCCTTGTCGGCCCACATCCGCTCGGCGAGCGAGCCGCGCGGCGCCCGCGCCCGCCGGTGGATCACCGCCAGCTGCGCGACCAAGCGCTGCGCGGGCCGGGCGAGGGACAGCTCGTCGGAGCCGAAGTGGAGCGCGAAGCCGCCGAGCAACGACAGGCGCAGCGCCGGCGCCGGATGCGGTCCTGAGCTGAGCGTCCCCTCCACGGAAGTTAGGTTCCCCTGCCCCGGCTCTCCAACCCCCTCTTAGGGGTGAGCGCCACGCGGCTGGTGACGCGACTGTGACGCCACCGACACGCCTCGGGACACGCGAGGGGCGCGGCCCCGGCGACGCCGGCGTCGGCGCGGCGGCCGACGCCAGGGCCCACGAACCGGTCACGACCGGCCCCGAGGGTGGTGTCACCGGGTGCGGCAGGCGCACCCTCGACGGAAGGCGCGGAATGTTCGCACACACCAAGCAGCTGCAGTACGACGTCAAGCCGGACCGGCCGGACGCCATGTTCGCCGCGAAGCTCCAGGAGGTCGTCGGCGGTCAGTTCGGTGAGATGACCGTGATGATGCAGTACCTCTGGCAGGGCTGGAACTGCCGGATCCCCGGCAAGTACAAGGACATGATCCTCGACATCGGCACCGAGGAGATCGGCCACGTCGAGATGCTGGTGACCCTGATGGCCCGGCTGCTCGAGGGGGCCCCCTCGGAGACGCAGGCCGAGGCCGCCGCCGCCAACCCGGCGCTCGCCGCCGTGCTCGGCGGCCAGAACGTCCAGCACGCGATCGTCACCGGCGGCGCCGCGATGCCCACCAACAGCCAGGGTGTCCCGTGGAACGGCGGCTACATCGTGGCCAGCGGGAACCTCCTGGCCGACTTCCGCAGCAACGTCGCGGCCGAGGCGCAGAGCCGGCTGCAGACCGCGCGGCTCTACAACATGACCGACGACCCGGGCGTCAAGGACACCCTGCAGTTCAACCTCGCCCGCGACACCTTCCACCAGCAGCAGTGGCTGCTCGGCATCGAGCAGCTGATCGAGGACGGCTACACCGACGGCATCGAGGACTCGCTGTCGGAGGAGGAGAAGACCGGGCCGGGCCACACGTTCTACCACTTCACGGCCGACAGCAAGGCCGGCGAGGGGCGGTGGGCGCAGGGCACCACGCTGATCGGCGACCACGAGATCCAGTACGAGCCCGGGCTGCCCCTCACCGACGACCTGCAGGAGATCCCCGCCCCCGACCCGCTGCTGCACGCGACGTACGACGGCAGCAAGGGGCCCGGCAAGCCCGGCAACGCCGCCGGTGCGTACGGCCAGGGCGCGGAGAACGTGCTGAGCAAGGCCAAGGAGAAGCTCACCGGCGAGTGAGCGGACGACCATGACCGAGCTCCTGCTGCGTCCCCTCGCCGACGCGTTCATGACCGTCGGGGTGTTCGTCGCGCTCCTGGTCGTGCCCTTCGGCTGGGCGCGCCACCGGTGGGGCCACCGGATGGATGCCGCTCTCGAGCGGCACCAGCGGTGGGGCCCGCTGCTGGCCGCCCTCCTGACGGTGCCGCCGGGGTGCGGCGGCGCGATCGTCGTCATGTCGGTCTACGCCCGCGGCGCGGTGAGCTTCGGGGCGGCCGTCGCCGCACTGGTGGCCACCATGGGCGATGCCGCGTGGGTGCTCCTCGCAGCGGAGCCGGTCCTGACCCTGCAGCTGAAGGTCCTGCTCGTCGTCACCGGCGCGGTGACGGGCTACGTCGTCGACGCGGTGGGCATCGCCCCGCGGCGTCGTGCCGACGCACCCGTCCCCGCGCCGACGGCGGCCCCGGCCGCCCCTCTCCCGGCGGCACCCGGACCGTCCCTGCGGCCGCGCCCCACCGTGCTGCTCGAGGCCGGCACCCTGCCGGCCTTGATGTGGCTGGTGCTGGGCGCCGGCGCGACCGTCAGCCTGCCCGTCACCTTCCAGGTCCTCGACCCGGCCGCCCTCGGGGAGCCGCTGCTCGGCGGCGTCGACCCGTACCTGGCCGTCGGCCTGGTGGGGACCGTGCTGGCCGTCGGCTTCTTCGTCCGCAACGGGTGCAAGGTCGCCGACGACACCTTGACCGGCGAGCCCAGCTCCATGGGACAGGTGCTCGCCAAGGGAGCCGACGAGATCTCCTTCGTCACGGTGTGGGTCGCCGTCGCGTACGTCGCGTGGTCGCTTCTCACCCACCTCACCGGGTTCGACGGCTCCCAGCTGCCGCTCCTGGGCATCGCCGGCGTCGTGGTCGGTGCCCTCATCGGGCTGATCCCCGGCTGCGCCGTGCAGATCGTCTTCTGCGGCATCTTCCTGGCCGGAGGCATGCCGCTGTCCACCCTCGTCGCGAACATGACCAGCCAGGACGGCGACGCCCTCATCCCGCTCCTGGCCCTCGAGCACCGCTCCGCCCTCGTGGCGACGGTGCTGACGACCGTCCCGGCGCTGCTCGTCGGCTCGGCCCTGCTCGTCCTGTCCTGATCCGGCCCCTCGTCGATTCCTGGGGCCTTCCCTGAAGCACTGCCCTCCGAGGAGGAACGATGTCCGTCACTCCCCTGTCCACGACGCAGCTGCACCTGCTGCTCGCCCTGCTCGCCGCCGTCGCGGGAGCCGTGAGCAGCACCGGCGCCGGCCTGGTCGCCGGCGCCGCCGCTGCCCTCGCGGCGACCAGCGTCATGGCCCTACGCGCGTGGGTCCTCCACGTGGGTGCTGGCGTCCTCGCCGACCCGCAGCGGGGCGAACCGCTCGATCCGGCCGGCGACGCCGGCCAGCGTCTGGCTCACGCGGCGTAGCCGCTCGGCGTCCGGCCCTGCAGCCCGCTCCGACCGGTGGTCGACCACGTCTCGCGCGCGGTCGATCACGGTCAGCGGCACGCCGGCCAGGGCGTTCCCGGGGGGCCGTCGGGCGACGGTCGGGTGCGGCCTGGTCGGCGCCGTGCGGCGTACCGCCTCCCAGGCGAGGCCGAGCGCCCGCAGCTGCGCGACGCCGACCGCGGCCTGGAGCCGCGGGAGCAGCTCGTCCTCCTCGTCGCGGGCGTCCTCGCGGAGGACCTCCGCGAGGCGCTCGAGGAGCCGCCGGCGCTCGGCGGGGTCGAGGTCGTGGTCCCGGTCGTCGCGCTCGAGCCGGACGACGAGGTGGTTGACCTCCTGGTGCTCCTGCTCCACCTGGAGGGTCAGCGCCTCGCCCTCCTCGCGCGGGAGGATGCGGCGCAGCACCGGCCACAGCACGGACTCCTCGGCGAAGGCGTGCGGGAAGACCAGCCGGTTGAGCTCCCGCAGCACCGCCCGCTGCCCGGCACCGCTGCTGTCGAGGAGCGCCTCGAGGAGCTCCTCGAGGCGGGCATGGTCGCGGCGCTGGCGGTGCAGGACGCTCCAGCGCCCACCGAGCTCGTCCACGGTCTGGTCGGCGATGCTCCTCATGCCGAGATGGGTACCCGTGTTCCGCCGGGTCCAGCCGGTGGTCCAGCCGGCGTTCAGCCGCCGGTTCCGCCCGCCCCGACGTCCTCGACCAGCTCGAAGGCCACCCGCCGGGTGGCCGGGTCTGCCTCGACGAGGCGGACGCGGACCTCCGTGCCGAGCGGCAGGTCGGTGACCGAGGTGGCCCGGGCCTCGACGGCCGGCTCGCGGAGGACGACGTCACCCGCCTGGAGGTCCTCGTCGACGTCCACGACGACGGCGGTGAACTCCTCGCCCACCCGGGGTGCGAGCAGTCCCGCCTCGACGAGGTCGAGGATCGCGCCCTCGTAGCGGCTCGCCCGCTGGCCCGAGCTCTGCATCAGCCCCGGCAGCTCGGGGAGCCGTTCGCGCACCCACCCCGGCACCTCCTCGCCGGCGCAGAGGGCCAGGCAGACCTCGCCGGCGTACCGGTCGGCCAGGCGCCGCAGCGGTGCGGTGACATGGGCGTACTCCGAGGCCAGCGCCGCGTGCTGGGCGTCGGCGGGCACCTCGCCGTCGAAGGCGACGTAGCCGCTGCCGCGCAGCAGCCGGGTGCAGGCCACCACCATCGCGGCGTGGTGGGGCAGCGTCGGGTCGAGCGATCGGACCAGGTCGCCGTAGAGCTGCTCGGCCGGCCACTCGATGCCGAGCGCGCGAGCCGTCCGGTGCAGCCGCTGGACGTCGCGCGGGTCCGGCGGCGGGAGGGTGCGCAGCAGGCCCACCTGGGCGTAGACCATGAGCGAGGCGGCGGCGAAGCCGGTCAGCAGCGAGATCTGGGCGTTCCACTCCTCGACGGGCAGCTGTCGGCGGAAGGCCAGGTCCCAGCGGTCCCCGTCGACGACCACCTCCTGCTCGGGCAGGGGGAGGCTGACGCCACCGCGCGCGGCCTCCCGGGCCAGGCGGAGGGTCCCCACCTCACGCAGCAGCTCGAGGGTCGCTCCCGCGGTCCCCTCCTCGAGCGCGGTGTGGGCCTGCTCGTAGGAGAGCTGCGCCCGCGACCGGACGCGGGCCCGCTCGACGGTCACCTCGGTCCCCTCGCCCTCGGCGTCGACGCGGATGGTCCACAGCAGCGCGGGACGGACCTGGTCCGGCAGCAGCGAGCCGGCGTCCTCGGAGATCACCTTCGGGTGGAGCGGGATCTTGGAGTCCGCGCCGTAGAGGGTCTGGCCGCGTCGCCGCGACTCGACGTCGACCGGGTCGCCCGGTGTGAGGAACGCGTGCAGGTCGGCGATCGCGTAGTGGACGACGTAGCCGTCGCCGTCGCGCGCGATGTGCAGCGCCTGGTCGAGGTCGCGCGCCGACGGCGGGTCGATGGTGACGAACGGCAGGTCCGTCCGGTCCAGGTCCGGCAGTCGGGGTGCCGCGGCAGCCGCCGCCGCGGCCTCCTCCACCTCGGGCGGGAAGTCCGGCGTCACGCCGATCTCGGCGCGGATCGCCTCGATCCCGCCGCGCAGGCGCTCGGCGGCCACCCCCTCGTGCCTCGTGCGGACCCGGACCACGCGGTTGCTCGGCATGCCCCGTACCTTAGGCCGGTGCTGATCCTGCTCCCGCCGAGCGAGGGCAAGACCGCCCCGCGCCGTGGCGCGCCGCTCGACCTGGACGCCCTCTCCTCCCCCGTGCTGCGACCGGCGCGGGAGCGGGTGCTGGCCGCGCTCGTCGGCCTCTGCTCCGGTGACGCCGCGGAGGCCGCGACGGTCCTCGGCCTGGGGCCGTCCCAGGCCGAGCTCGTCGAGCGCAACGCGCTGCTCCGCGACGCCGCGACCGCCCGAGCCGAGCGGGTCTACAGCGGCGTGGTCTACGACGCGCTGGACCCCGCGACCCTCAGCGCGGCGGCCAAGAGGCGCGCGGCGTCGCGGGTCGCGGTGGTCTCCAGCCTCTTCGGGATGGTGCGGCTGGGTGACCGGATCCCGGCGTACCGGCTCTCGGGCGATGCGGTCCTGCCGGGGCTGGGCCCGGTGGCCGCCGTCTGGCGGGAGGCGCTCGGCCCGGCGGTCGTGGACCGGCTCGGCCGTGGGCTCCTCGTCGACCTCCGGAGCAGCACCTACGTCGCGTTCTGGCGGCCGACGCCCGACGTCGCGGCGCGGACTGCCTCCGTGCGCGTGCTCCACGAGGTCGACGGTGCCCGGAAGGTGGTCAGCCACTTCAACAAGGCGACGAAGGGCCGGATCGTCCGAGCGCTGCTCGAGGACGGCCGGGACCCGCGCACGCCGGCCGCCCTCGCCGACCTGCTCCGCGAGCTGGGCTGGACCGTCGAGGTCGGGGAGCCGACCGCCCGCGGCACGCTGCTCGACGTGGTCGTCAGCGAGCTCTGACCGGGGCCCGGCCGCTCACCAGCGGCCGAGCTCCTCCACGAGGTCGTTGCCCGGCGGCAGGGCGTTGAACAGCCGCATCGACCCCCGGCGGCCCTCCGGTGCCGCCCGGTCGGGGAAGAAGGACAGCACGGTCACCGACGCGGGGGTGAGCTCCATGCGGAACACCGCGTCCAGCGGGGCGCCCACGGCGTGCGAGACGAGGGTCTTGATCGGCGTCACGTGGCTCACCACGACCACCGTGCGGCCGGCGTGGTCGGCGAGGACCCGCTCGAGCCCGGCGAGGACCCGGTCCTCGACGGCGCGGAACGACTCGCCTCCGCCGGCGGCGACGTCGAGGGACCCCAGCCAGGCGTCCAGGCCCTCGCGGTCACGCTCGGACACCTCCGCGAAGGTCAGCCCGTCCCACGAGCCGAACTCCATCTCGGCGAAGGCGGGCTCCTCCTCGAGGGGGCGGCCCAGCACCTCGGCGAGGATGTCCGCCGACTCCCGCGTGCGGCGCACCGGGCTGGCGACCACGACGTCGACCCGGTCGGCGATCGGTCGCAGCCACTGTGCCGTGGCCCGGACCTGGGCGCGGCCCTCCGCGCTGAGCCCGGGGTTCGCGCTGGCGAGGCCGCCGGAGAACCTCTTCTCCTTGGTGTGGGCGGTGACGCCGTGCCGGACGAGCACCAGCGTCGTCGGTCCGCCCGCGTCCGGGGACCAGCCGCGCGCCTGCGCCTGCATGGCGGCCGGACGGTCGCCGGCGGCCGCGGCGGCGGGACTCTCGATCTCCTCGATCAGCGAGTCCTCGTCCGGATCGCCGGAGGAGCCGCCCGTCGAGGCCACGGTCACGCCCGACCGCTTGCCGTCGAGCGCCTCGTTGGCGAGCCGGTCGGCGTGCTTGTTCCGCTCCCGCGGCACCCAGGTGTACGTCGTGCCGAACGGCGCGAGCCGGTTCGCCTCGGCGGCCAGCGGGCGCATGTCCGGGTGCTTGATCTTCCAGCGGCCCGACATCTGCTCGACCACGAGCTTGGAGTCCATCCGGACCTCGATGTCGGCCTCGGGCGCATGCTCCTCGGCGAGCCGCAGGCCGGCGATCAGGCCGGAGTACTCCGCCACGTTGTTGGTGGCGCGGCCGATCGTCGTGCCGTCCTCGGCGATGACCTCGCCGGTGTCGGCGTCCTTGAGCACCGCGCCGTACGCCGCCGGCCCGGGGTTGCCCCGGGACCCGCCGTCGGCCTCGATGACGACGCGGCGCGCGCCGGCGCCCCGACCACCAGCCGCGCTCACAGCCCGGACTCGGGCGTGCGCACCAGGATGCGGGAGCACTCCTCGCAGCGGACCACCTGGTCGGCCGGCGTCTTCTTGATGACGGCGAGCTCGGCGTTGTCGAGGGTGAGCCGGCAGCCGGTGCACTGGCGCGTGCGGAGCTCGGCCGCACCGACTCCGCCCTTGGCGGCGCGCAGCTTGTCGTAGAGCGCGAGCAGGTCGTCGGGCAGGCCCTCGACCGCGGGGCCGCGCTCAGCGTCCGCCTCCTGCAGGTCGGCGTCGATCTCGGCGAAGCGGCGATCCCGCTCGGCGCCCAGCGCGGCGAGCCGCTCGTCGTGGGCCGCGAGCTGCTCCTCGAGGTGGCTGAGCGCGCCCTGTGCCTCCTCGAGCCGCTCCATCACCTCGAGCTCGTCGTCCTCCAGGGACCGGACCCGGCGCTCGAGCGACTCCAGCTCGTGCTGCATGCGCTCCAGGTCCTTCGGGTTGGTGATCAGGCCCTGGTCCATCCGGTCCCGGTCCCGCGTGCGGCGGGCGCGCACGGACTCGACGTCGGCGTCGACCTTGGCCTGCTCGGCCACGAGGTCGTCGACGACGATCCGGGCGTCGCGGGCCTGGTCGTCGAGGGCCTGGCGGCTGCGCTGGAGGTCGGCGATCTCGGCGAGCTCGGGCAGGCGGGACCGCTGGTGGCGCAGCTGCTCGGCGCGGGAGTCGATCCGCTGGAGGTCGAGCAGCGCGAGCTGGGCGGCGGGGTCGGCTTTCAGGGCGTGCTCCTGGGTCTGGGGCGGGTCAGGCGCGGAAGGTCCACGGGTCGGTGCACGTGGTGCTCACGCGGGTGCCCACCGTATCGCCGATGGCCTCGCGGACCCGCCTCTCCACCACCGGCAGCCAGGTCCACTCCGCGGCCCAGTGCGCCACGTCCACCAGCGCCGGCCCGCCGTGCTCGAGGAACTCGCCGGCCGGGTGGTGACGCAGGTCGCTGGTCAGGTAGACGTCGGCGCCGCTGGCCCGCACCCGGTCGAGCAGGAAGTCCCCTGCGCCGCCGCACAGGGCCACCCGGCGCACCTCGCGGTCGGGGTCGCCGCCGACGCGGACACCGTGGGCCGTGGCGGGCAGCACCTCGGCGACGTGGCGGGCGAACTCACGGAGCGTGGTCGGGGCGACGTCGCCGATCCGCCCCGTCCCGGTGCCGCCGACGCCCGGGTCGACCACCTCGTATAGGTCGTAGGCCGGCTCCTCGTAGGGGTGGGCCGCCAGCAGCGCCCGCACGACCGCCGCGCGGCGGGCGCGCGGGAGGACCACCTCGACCCGCACCTCGTCGACGACCTCGGCACGGCCGACCTCGCCGATGGCCGGGTTCGCGCCGGGCAGCGGCCGGAACCGTCCCTCCCCCCGCACCGAGAAGGACGCCTGGTCGTAGTCGCCGATCCGGCCGGCGCCGGCGGCCGCCAGCGCCTCGCGCACGGTCCCGGCGTCCTCGACCGGGACGAAGACGGTGAGCTTGTCGACGGGTGCTGGCGGTGCTGTCAGGAGCGGCTCGGCGCCGGTGAGGCCCAGCGCACCCGCGAGCGCCTCCGAGACGCCGTCGACCGCCTGGTCGGCGTTGGTGTGCGCGGTGAGCAGGGCGCACCCCGCCTGCGCCAGCGTCGTGAGGGTGCGTCCCTTGGGGGTCGCGGTGGTGAACCCGTGCACCGGCTTGAGGAAGAGCGGGTGGTGCACGACCAGCAGGTCGGCGCCCCACTCGGCCGCCTCCTGTGCCACCTCGAGCGTCGGGTCGACCGCGAACAGCACCTTGCGGACCGGGGCCTCGAGGTCGCCGTGCACGAGTCCGACGGCGTCCCACCCCTCGGCGGTCTGCGGCGGGTACCACTCGTGCAACAGGTCGACGACGTCGTTCAGCGCGGGCACCGGTGCAGGCTAGCCCCATGGAGGCCGGCGGGTGGGCGCCCCTAGTCTCGCCCCATGCCCGTCGTGAAGATCAACGCCATCTCCGTCCCGCCCCAGGCGGGAGCCGAGCTCGAGAAGCGCTTCGCCGCCCGTGCCGGGACCGTCGAGGGGACCCCCGGTTTCCTCGGCTTCCAGCTGCTGCGCCCCGTCGCCGGCGAGGACCGGTACTTCGTCGTCACCCACTGGGAGGACGACGCCTCGTTCGAGGCGTGGCGCGACGGCGACGCCCGCGCCGCGCACGCCGGCGCCCCGGCGGGCGGGCCCGTCTCCTCCGGCGCCTCGCTGCTGGAGTTCGAGGTCGTCCTGGACGTCGGCCGCCCGGCCTGAGCCGAGGAGGCCCGGGTCAGTTGACCTGCCGGTCGCGTCCCTCCCAGTAGGGCGCCCGAAGCTTGAACTTCTGCAGCTTCCCGGTCGCGGTGCGGGCGAGCTCCTCACGGAGCTCCACGGACGTGGGCGCCTTGTAGCCCGCGGCCCGCGCCTTGCACCACGCGATGAGCTCCTCCTCGGTGGCCGAGGCGCCCGGAGCGAGGACGACGAGCGCCTTGATCGTCTCGCCCCACTTCTCGCTGGGGACGCCGATGACGGCGACCTCGGCGACCGCCGGGTGCGAGAAGAGCACGTCCTCGACCTCGATGGACGACACGTTCTCGCCGCCGGTGATGATGACGTCCTTCTTCCGGTCCGCGATCGTCAGGTAGCCGTCCTCGATGGTCCCCCCGTCGCCGGTGTGGAACCACCCGTCGGCGAGCGCCGCAGCCGTCTCCTCGGGCTGCTCCCAGTAGCCCTCGAGGACCACGTTCGAGCGGGCGAGCACCTCGCCGTCCTCGGCGGTGCGCAGGCGTACGCCGAGCGCCGGCGCGCCCGCGCGCACCAGCTTGGCGGCCCGCTCCTCCGCCGACAGCCCGTCCCACTCGGACCGGCTCCGGTTGACCGTCAGCAGCGGCGAGGTCTCGGTGAGCCCGTAGATCTGGATGAACTCCCAGCCCAGCTCCTCCTCGACCCGCGCGACCGTCCGAGTGGGTGGCGGGGCGCCGGCGACGATGATCCGCACGCGGTCGCGACCGGGCACCTCCCCCTCCCACGTGGCCAGGGCGTCGAGGACCGCCGCGACGACCGCCGGGGCGGCGCACATCACCGTCACCCCGTGGTCGCGCACGCGGCGCAGGATCTCCGTGCCGTCGATCTTGCGGATCACCACCTGCTTGATGCCCAGACCCGTGGTGACGAACGGCATCCCCCACCCGTTGGCGTGGAACATCGGCAGCGTGTGGAGGTAGACGTCGCGGTCGGTCAGGCCCGCGTGCAGGCCGAAGGTGAGCGCGTTGACCCAGATGTTGCGGTGCGTGATCTGCACCCCCTTGGGACGAGCGGTCGTCCCGGAGGTGTAGTTGAGGCAGGCGGTGGCGTTCTCGTCCGGCTCCCAGGGCCGCGGCTCGGTGCCGGCAGGCGCGTACAGGTCCTCGTCGTGGCCGAGCGTGTGGCGCAGCTCGGCGCGCACGCCGCCCAGCTCGTCCTCGAGCTCCGGGTCGACGTAGAGCGCGCGGGCACCGGAGTGCTCGACGATGTAGCGGACCTCCTCGGGCCGCAGCCGGAAGTTCACGGGCACGAGCACCCGGCCCGACCCCGCGACCCCGAAGAACGACGCCAGCAGCCGCGCGCTGTTGTGGCTCACCACCGCCACGCGCTCCCCGACCCCGACGCCGAGGGCGTCGAGCTTGGCCGCCTGCCGCGCCGCCAGGTCGGCGAGGTCCGCGTAGCTGAGCTCGCCCAGCGAGGGCGCCGGCTGGTGCGGCTCGTCGACCACGCCCGTCCGCTCGCCGTACACGAGGGCGGCGCGCTCGATGAAGTCGGAGATGCTGAACGGGACGAGCACGGGACCTCCGGTGGGTCGGCGAACGTGACGGGCGCCACTGTAGGCAACCGGCGTTGCCTCCCGGTTGCCTCCCGGTTGCTCCGGCGCGGGACGGGGAACAGGGCCGCCATGGACACCACCGACCTCAGCACCCTCAAGCAGGCGACCGGACCGTTCGCCACGGTCCTCGTCGACGTCAGCCACGGCACTGAGAGCGGCGACCAGGAGCACGGTCTCCGCGTCCGCGCCGCATGCGACCAGCTGCGCGAGCAGGGCGCCGGCGACGAGGTCGTCGACGCCGTCACCCGCAGCCTGATGGAGCCCACGGACCGGCCGGCGCCGGTCGGGCGTCTGGTGGTCGCCAACGCCGGTGGCGTCGTCCTCGAGGACGTCGCGTCGGTCCAGGTCGACCAGCCGGTCGCCACCTGGGCGCCGTTGCCGGACCTGGCGGCCTGGATCGAGCACCGCGACAGCACGGTCGCGTTCGTCCTCGCCCTGGTCGACCACACCGGCGGCAACGTCTCCATCCACACCTCCGACGTCCCCACGGCGCTCGAGGAGGAGGTCCTCGAGACCGACGGGCGTCGCGCCGACGACATCAACAAGGTCAGCGTCGGCGGCTGGGCGCAGGGGCACTACGAGACCCGGGCGGAGAACGCCTGGCGCGACAGCGCCGAGGAGGTCGTCGACGCGATCACCTCCCACGTGCGTGCGGGCCACCGCCTCGTGCTCCTCGCCGGCGACCCCACCTCCAAGGGCATGGTCCGCGAGCGCCTCGAGGACAGCCCCGCCGAGATCGTCGAGCTCGAGTCCGGCCAGCGTGCCGAGGACGGCGGCGACGAAGCGCTCCAGGAGGCGATCCGCTCGGCGCTGACCGACCACGTGGTGCAGCGCCGCCTCGCGCTGGTGCACGAGGTCAAGGAGCGCCTCGGCCGCGGCGAGTCCGTCGCGACCGGCGTGGACGACGTCGCGGACGCCTTCGTCCGCGGGCAGGTGGACACGCTCCTCCTCGACCCGGCGTCGGCGGCGGAGCTGGAGCTCGATCCGACCGCGTACCAGGGCCTGAGCCTCGGCGAGGGCCTGCCCGACGGTCCGCTCCGCGTCGACCAGGCGCTCGTGGCGGCCGCCGTCCTCACCGACGCAGCCGTGGCGGTGAGCCCCCGAGCCGCCCTCGGTGGCGAGCCGGTCGCCGCACTGCTGCGCTGGGACCAGGCCGCCGTCGGAAGCCAGGAGTGACGCGATGAGCGACGGACACGGCCGGCACGAGCAGCCCGACACCGAGGGCGAGCAGCTGCCTCCTCCGGGCTCACCGGACTCGGTCACCCCCGCCATGGGCGACGAGCCCGACCACGGCGAGGCGAGCTACCGCGGGAGCGGTCGCCTCCAGGACAAGGTCGCGATCGTCACGGGCGGCGACTCCGGGATCGGCCGTGCCGTCGCGCTCGCCTTCGCCCGCGAGGGCGCCGACGTCGTCCTGGCCTACCTCCCGGGCGAGGACGAGGACGGCCGGATCACCGCCCGCCTGGTGGAGGACGCCGGCCGGCGTGCCGTCACCGTCCCCTGCGACCTCACCTCCGAGGACGCCTGCCAAGAGCTGGTCGACCGCACCGTCGAGGCGTTCGGCCGGATCGACGTGCTCGTCAACAACGCGGCCTACCAGATGGCCCAGCCGGGCGGCATCGCCGACATCACCACCGAGCAGCTCGATCGCGTGTTCAAGACGAACCTCTACGCGATGTTCTGGCTGTGCCGGATGGCCCTGCCCCACCTCCGCGAGGGCTCGTCGATCATCAACACGACCTCGGTCCAGGCGTCCTCGCCCTCGGTCCCGCTCCTGGACTACGCGGCGACCAAGGCGGGGATCGCGAACTTCACCCGCGGCCTGGCGGGCCAGCTCGGCCAGCGGGGCATCCGCGTCAACGCCGTCGCGCCCGGGCCGATCTGGACACCGCTCATCCCGGCGACCATGCCGGAGGACATGGTCGAGGGGTTCGGCGAGTCGACGCCGCTGGGCCGGGCCGGCCAGCCGGCGGAGGTGGCACCGGCGTACGTGTTCCTGGCGTCCGCGGACGCCAGCTTCATCTCCGGGGAGGTCGTCGCCGTCACCGGCGGGAAGCCCGTCACCATCTGACGGGCCCCGGCCGGTGACGGCCGAGCGACCACCCAGCGACCACCCAGCGACGGCCCGCCTCAGCGACGCGGCTGGGCGGGGTTCGTCGGCACGCCCTGGGAGGGCGGGTTGATCGCGGGCTCCTCGGTCACGGCGGCACCGCCCTGGGAGTCCGCCCGTGGCGCGTGGTCCACCTCCGGCGCCTCGGCCATCGGGGACCCGCCGGACAGCGGCGCGCCGTCGCGGACGGCCGCGAGGCGGTTCTCCAGCAGCTGCACCACCTGCACGCGGTCCGCGTGGGCGCGCTCGTAGGCGAGCAGGGACTCCAGGGCGCCCGCGTCCAGGGAACGGATCCGGCCCTCGAGCGAGCCCACCGGCATGTGGTCGTAGTCGGGAAGGGGCAGCTGGTCATGGTGCGGCGCGTCGGCCACGGTCATCTCCTCGTCGTCGGGGACAGGTCCTGCCCGGGTACCCGCGGGCGGTCCCGACAACCTCATGAGAGACCTCTCATGCGGCTCTCACCCGTCTCGCACCGTCGGGCAGGATCGTCGTCACCATGCGCGCGTCCTGGAAGCACCTCCTCGGCCTCGCGGTCGTCCTCCCCCTCGGGGGGTACGTCGCGGGCTCGCTCGCCGCGTCCAGCGCCGACGACCCCGCTCCCCGGGAGGTGATCGTCATCCGCGAGGCGCCGCCGCAGCAGCTGTCCCCCGGGTCCCGGCTTGTGCCGTCGCCGTCTCCCTCGTCCCCCGCAGCGCCGCCCGCTGCCCCGGGTGACGACGCCGCGGACGACGGCGGCGGGGTGACGGTCGTGGGACCGGAGCCGGACGACCTCGAGGACGATGACGGCCGTGCCGACGACGACGACCGCGACGACGACCGCGACGACGACCGCGACGACGACGGTGGCGAGGAGGACGACGACTGACCGCGATCACCCCGACCGAGGAAGCCCGTGCTCGCCGCACGGGCTTCTCCGTGCGCGCCCGGATCACCGCCACGGTCGCCGTCCTCGTCCTGGCCGCTCTCTCCGGCGCCGGCCTCATCGTCTACGTCGTCGAGAGCCAGCGCGTCGAGGCGCGCACCGTCGACGAGGTCGAGCAGGAGCTCGAGGAGTTCGCCATCCTCGCCGAGGACGGGACCGATCCGACCACCGGACGCCCGTTCACCGACGTCAAGGCGCTGCTCCGGCTGTTCCTCAACCGCAACGTGCCGGACGACGACGAGGCCCTCATCGGTTGGGTCGGTGACGGCCCGGTCTACGTGTTCCCTCGGGACGACCCCCTCTACAAGGACGAGTCGGTCCTGGCCGCGGCCGAGCCGCTCGTCCGCAGTGGCGGCTCCGCCCGCCTGGAGACGGCGTACGGGCCGGTGCTCCTCGCCGCGCAGCCGGTGCGCCAGGGCGACGAGCGCGGCGCCCTGGTCGTCGCGGTCTACCTCACCGAGGACCGCGAGGAGCTGCTCGACACGATGCGGACCTACGCGATCGTCGCGACCCTGCTGACCGTCCTGGTCGTGGCCGCCGCCGCGTGGCAGTCCGGACGGTTGCTCGCGCCCCTGCGGCTGCTGCGGGCGACGGCCGACGAGCTGCGCGAGACCGACCTGTCACGGCGGATCCCCGAGTCCGGCAACGACGACATCACCGCGCTGACCCGCACGGTCAACGCGATGCTCGACCGCCTCGAGACGGCCTTCGGCGAGCAGCGACGGTTCCTCGACGACGCCGGCCACGAGCTGCGCACCCCGCTCACGGTGCTCCGTGGCCACCTGGAGCTCCTCGACGCCGGCGATCCCGCGGAGGTCGCGGAGACCCGTGCCCTGCTGCTCGACGAGGTCGACCGGATGGCCCGGCTGGTCCGTGACCTGATCCTGCTCGCCAAGTCCGACCGGCCCGACTTCGTCACGCCCGCGCCGGTCGACGTCGCCGCGCTCACCGAGGACGTGCTGGCGAAGGTCCGCGCCCTCGCCCGACGCGACTGGGTCCTCGACGCGGCCGCCGACGTCACCGCGCGCCTGGACAGCCAGCGGATCACCCAGGCGCTGCTCCAGCTGGCCGACAACGCGGTCAAGCACACCGAGGACGGCGACACGGTCGCCGTCGGCTCGTCGTACGACGGCGAGCGGCTGCTGCTCTGGGTCCGCGACTCCGGCCCGGGCGTCCGCGAGGCCGACCGGGAGGCCGTCTTCGAGCGGTTCGGCCGGGGCGCCGTGGTGGCGGGTGACGACGGGTTCGGCCTCGGGCTGTCCATCGTCCGAGCGATCGCCACCGCGCACGCCGGGACCGTCCACGTCGAGGATGCCCGCCGCACCGCACCGCACGGGGCCCGGTTCGTCATCTCGTTGCCCAGCACCGCCGTCGTCGAGGAGGTCCCGTGGCCCGCATCCTGATCGTCGAGGACGAAGCACGCATCGCGTCGTTCGTGGCCAAGGGCCTGCGTGCCGACGGCCACCAGACCACCGTGGTCGACGACGGCCACCGGGGCCTCGACGAGGCGCTGTCCGGTGGCCACGACCTGATGGTGCTCGACATCGGCCTGCCGGGCATCGACGGCTTCGAGGTCCTCGAGCTGCTGCGGGCCCAGGGGTCGCGGATGCCGGTGGTCGTGCTGACGGCCCGCGACTCGGTCACCGACACGGTCTCCGCGCTCGAGGGCGGTGCCGACGACTACCTGGCCAAGCCGTTCCGCTTCGCCGAGCTGCAGGCACGGATCCGGCTCCGGCTCCGCCAGGCCCAGGGCGACGCCGCAGGCGGCTCCGCGGGTGCCGGGGGTGGGACGGTCGAGGCGGGCGGGGTGCGCCTGGACCTGAGGACCCGGCGCGCGACCGTCGACGGCGCGGAGCTGGACCTCTCGGCCCGCGAGTTCGCGCTCGCGGAGATCTTCATGCTGAACGCGGGACAGGTGCTCTCCCGCGAGCAGCTCCTCGACCACGTGTGGGGCTTCGACTTCGACCCCGGCTCGAACGTCGTCGACGTCTACGTCGGCTACCTGCGCCGGAAGTTCGGCGCCGCGACCATCACCACGGTCCGCGGGATGGGGTACCGCTTCGAGCGCTGAGGGGTACCAGCGGTCCGTGCCGACCCGCAGCGACCGACTCGACGCCCTCCCCTTCACCCGCCAGCACCGACGGCTGGTGCTGGGCTCGGGCGTCGGCTGGGCGCTCGACGCCATGGACGTCGGGCTGATCAGCTTCGTGATGGCCGCGCTGGCGGTGCAGTGGGACCTCAGCCGCACGACCCTGTCGTGGATCGGGAGCATCGGCTTCGTCGGCATGGCGCTCGGCGCCACCCTCGGCGGACTGCTCGCCGACCGGATCGGCCGCCGGCAGGTCTTCGCCCTCACCCTGCTGGTCTACGGCCTCGCGACCGGTGCCGCTGCGCTCTCCTGGTCGGTGGGCGCGCTGCTCGTCTTCCGGTTCCTCATCGGCCTCGGGCTGGGGGCGGAGCTCCCCGTGGCCAGCACCCTGGTGAGCGAGTACGCACCGGCCCGGATCCGCGGCCGGGTGGTCGTGGCGCTGGAGTCGTTCTGGGCGGTCGGCTGGGTGCTCGCCGCCCTGATCGGCTACTTCGTCATCCCGCTCTCGGACGACGGGTGGCGGTGGGCGCTCGCCCTCGGTGCCCTGCCGACCGCCTACGCGCTGGTCGTGCGGTGGGGGCTGCCCGAGTCGGTCCGCTTCCTCGAGAGCAAGGGCCGCTACGCCGAGGCGGAGGCCGCCGTGCGGCGCTTCGAGGAGTCCGCCGGCGTCGCCGCTCCCGCCGAGGCACCGGCGGACCCGGCCGGCCGGACCGCGGCCACGACGACGGCCCGCCCGCGGACCGGCCGCCGGGCCAGGACGCTGTGGGGCGCTCCGCACGCCCGCTCGACCGCCGCCCTGTGGGCGGTGTGGTTCGGGGTGAACTTCTCCTACTACGGCGCCTTCATCTGGATCCCGTCGTTGCTGGTGGCCGACGGCATGACGCTGGTGAGGTCGTTCGGGTTCACCCTGGTGATCACGCTCGCCCAGCTGCCCGGGTACGCCGCGGCGGCGGTCCTCGTCGAGGTGTGGGGCCGCCGGGCGACGCTCTCGAGCTTCCTCGTCGGGTCGGCCGTCTCCGCGGTGCTCTACGGCCGGGCCGATTCGGAGACCGCGATCGTCGCGGCCGGGATGGCGCTGTCGTTCTTCAACCTCGGCGCGTGGGGCGCCCTCTACGCCGTCACGCCCGAGGTCTACCCGACGGCGCTCCGAGCCACGGGCGCCGGCGCCGCGGCCGGCTTCGGCCGGATCGCCTCGGTGCTGGCGCCGCTCTCGGTGCCCTGGTTGCTGGACCTCGGCACCGGGACGACCGGGCTGTTCGTGGTCTTCGCCGCGTTCTTCGCCGTGGCCGCCGGCGCTGCATGGGGCCTGCCGGACCGCACCGGCGACGCGCTCAGCGAGTCGTGAACCCGGCCAGCCGGGCCCGCGGCAGCCGCGCCAGGACCGGCTCGAGCGCCTCGGCAACCTCGTGCGGCAGGGGCCGGTCGGCCGGCCGCTTCTCGAGCATCGCGCCGACGACCTTGACCACCTCGTGCGGCACCCGGTCCGGCAGCGCCCGGGGGCCGGCCCACACCTGCGGGTAGCGCTGCTCGACGTCCGGCGCGTCGAGGTCGCCGTCGTCGAAGGGCCGGTAGCCCGCGACCGCCTCGAAGAGAGTCGCGCCCAGGCCCCACACGTCACTGGCATGGCCCGGTGCGCCGGTCTCCGGTGGATCGGTCTGCTCCGGCGCCAGGTAGGCGTCGGTCCCGATCGGTGACGTGAGCGACGCCGCGTCCGCCACCGGCCGGGCGACCGAGAGGTCGATCAGCCGCGCCGGCGCGCCCATGATGATGTTGCTGGGCTTGATGTCGAGGTGGGTCCAGCCCAGGTGGCGCAGGTAGTGCAGCGCGGAGGCCACCTCGATGGCCAGCGGGAGGTACTGCTGCTCCTGCAGCGGGCCGTAGCGGCGCACCAGCGTGGACAGGCGGGGCCCGTCCACCTGCTCGAGCACCACGTGCGGCCGCTCCCCCGACAGCTCGTGCCGCAGCCCGCGCACGACCACCGGGTGGTTGACCGTCGCCAACGCCTCGACCTCGCGGCGCAGGCCGCGCAGCGACGAGGCGTCGGCGACCCGCCCGGGACGCACGACCTTGACGACCACCGGCGCGTACGTGACCTCGTCGAAGGCGAGGTACGCCTCGTACGACGAGCCGCCGCCCAGCAGCTTCACGGCCGTCAGCTCCGAGGTGATCGACTCACCCTCGGCCAGGTTCCAGCTGTCCCGGGCCATCGGTCAGCGCCCTCGCGTGTCGTTGCGCGAGCGGTCGTTGGTCTTGTTCTTGCTCCAGTCCCGGGTGCGGTCACCGCCGTCGCGGGTCCAGTCGCGGGTGAGGTCGCTGCGGCTCTTGTCCCGGTCACGGCTGACGTTGGTGAACCGGCTGTTCGTGTGGTCCCGGGTCGACTTGCTGGCGCCGGTGTTGCGGCTCCGCGTGTCGTCGTTCGTGTCGTCGTTGGTGTCGTCGTCGTCGTCGTCGACGGCCATCACGACGTCCGGGTTGTCGTCCTTGCGCTGGAACGCGCCGTCCCTGTCGTCCTCGGCGAACGCCACCGGGGCGCCCCACGCGACCAGGCCGGCGCTGACGCCGCCCGCCACGGCCAGGACGCCGGTCCTCATGAGCTTGCGCATCGTTTCTCCTCCGTCGGTGATCGGTGTCATCTGCTGACGGGTGGAACTCTGCGCGGCCGGGGTGAGGTGTCCGTGAGCCGCGGATGAGGACGCTCTCACGAACCGACGAGCGGCGCCGCCGGGGGCCGGATCAGGAACGCAGGTGCCGGGCGAGCCAGTCGTCCACGCACGCGTACGCCGCGCGGCGCGGCTCGGGCAGGGACAGGAAGACGTCGTGCCGGGCGTCCACGACGGGCACCACCGTCGTCTCCCCGCCGAGGCACCCCGCCCAGCGGGCGATCTGACGGACGTCGAGGACCGTGTCGGCTCGGTCGCAGGCGTCGCTGTGCACCCGGGAGTAGTGGGTCTTGTCCGAGCGCAGCACCAGCGACGGGACGCCGATCTCGAGCCCCCGGTGCAGTCGCGCGTGTCCGCGCCGCACGGCGTTGAGCCAGCCCACGGTGACCGGGAAGCCGGTGAGCGGCTTGAGGTCGAGGTCGTAGTCCCACTCGCCGGTGCGGCTGACGTGCAGCGAGTCCCCGTAGACGGTGCTCGCAGGCAGGTCCAGGGCGCGCAGCGGCGCCACCTTGGCGACCGCGCGGAGGGCCTGGGTGACCGGGCCGCGCATCACCGGCTTGCCTTGCAGGTCGAACCACGGGCTGTTGAGCACCAGGCCGGCGACCGGGGCGGTGCGACCCTCGCGGCGCCGGCGGTCCAGCCACAGCGGGGTGATCAGGCCGCCGGTGGAGTGGGCGACGACCACGACGGGCGCGTCGGCGCCGTGGTCGGCCGCGACCAGCTCGAGGGCCTGCTCCAGCTCGGCGTCGTAGTGCGCGAGGTCGGCGGCGTAGTGCGCGGTGTGCCCGGCGCGTCGGGACCGGCCGGACTTGCGCAGGTCGAGGCCGTAGAAGGCGAGCCCCCGCTCCGCGAAGAAGTCGGCGAGCTCGGTCTGGAAGAAGTAGTCGGAGAAGCCGTGCACGTAGAGCACGGCGCCCCGCACCTCCTCCTGGGCCTGCACGGTCCGGCGGACGAGGACCGCGACGACCTCGCCCTCGCCGTCGGGGTCGGGGCCCAGCTCGAGCACCTGCTGCTCGTAGCCCTCACCGAGGAGGTCCGGCTGCCAGCTCATGCGCCCACCTCCATCGGCTCGGCCGCCTGCTGGGCCGGGGCCGGCGGCTGCACCGGTGCCAGGGTCCGGGCGAGGTCCGTGCGCAGCGTGCGGACCGAGTCCAACACGTAGTTCTGCCGCACCTGCCACGGCGCCTTGTCGCCCTGGCGGGGGAACGCGCCGATGGAGCGCTGGACGTAGCCGGCGGCGAGGTCGAGCAGCGGACGGGGCGCGAGGTCCCCCTCGGGCTGCGGGACCACCGCCTGGTGGCCTGTGCGCTCCATCCACCGCAGCACCTTGCAGACCAGGCGGTGGGTGAGGTCCGCGCGGAGGGTCCACGACGCGTTGGTGTAGCCGATGCAGACTGCGAAGTTGGGCACCCCGGTCATCATCGCGCCGTTCCAGACGAACTGCTCCGACAGCTCCACCGCCCGGCCGTCCACCTGCGGCTCGATGCCACCGAAGGCCAGCAGCTTCAGGCCGGTCGCGGTGACGACCACGTCGGCCTCCAGGACGCGGCCGGACTCCAGGGCGATGCCCTCGGGCACGAACCGCGCGATCCGGTCGGTGACCACCTCGGCTCGTCCGTCCTTGACCACGCGGAAGAGGTCGGCGTTCGGCACCGCGCACAGGCGCTGGTCCCAGGGGTCGTACGACGGCGTGAAGTGGTCCGCCACCAGCTGCGCGTCGCCCAGGATCTTCGTCGACAGGCCGGTGAGCAGCTTGCGAGCCTGGGCGGGGCGCCGCTGGCAGAACTGGTAGAACGCCGTGCTGAAGGCGATGTTCTTCGCCCGGATCACGTGGTGGGCGAGGTCGGCCGGCAGGACGGCCTTGATCTTCTCCGCCTTCCGGTCCCGGCCCGGCACCGCGCTGATCCAGGTCGGGGTGCGCTGCAGCATCGTGACGTGCGCCGCCGCGTCGTCGCCCCGGAGCATGGACGGGACGAGCGTGACCGCGGTCGCGCCGGAGCCGATGACGACGACCCGCTTGCCGGCGTGGTCGAGGTCCTCAGGCCAGAACTGGGGGTGCACGACGGTGCCGGCGAAGTCCTCGACGCCCGGGAACGCCGGGTCGTGGGGGTGCTCGTAGTCGTAGTAGCCGGCGCAGGAGTAGAGGAAGCCGCACGTCATGGTCCGGCGGGCGCCGGTCCTGGGGTCCTCGACCGTGAGCGTCCACCGGGACCGGGCGGTGTCGAAGTCCGCGCCCACGACCTTGCTCGAGAACTGGATGTGCCGGTCGATGCCGTGCTCCTGCGCCGTCTCGCGGATGTAGGCGAGGATCGAGGGCCCGTCGGCGAGCGACTTGCCGTCGCGCCACGGCTTGAAGGAGTACCCGAGGGTGTACATGTCGGAGTCCGAGCGCACCCCGGGGTAGCGAAACAGGTCCCACGTCCCGCCCAGGTCCTCGCGCGACTCCAGCACGGCGTACGTCGTGCCGGGGCGCTCGGTCTGCAGCCGGTAGGCGGCACCGACCCCGGAGAGCCCGGCGCCCACCACGACGACGTCGACGTGCGGGGGTGCGTCCTGGGCCGGTTGCTGGCGAGGCACGGTCTGCTCCATGGACCCATGATCGGCGACCCAGGCCGGCCAGCACTTGCCCTGACGCGACATGGATTTGCCCGGTGGCGACAGAGCGCGCGAGGCTGCGGCGGTGGCCTACATCCGCTCCGCCGGCCTGCGCGGCCTCCGCGCGACGGTCGCGGAGCTCGGTGGCGACGCCGAGCGGCTGGCGCGGGCCGCCGAGCTGCCCGTGGAGGCCCTCGACAGCGACGACGTGCTCGTGCCGGACCGGGCGGCGGCCGCCGTGCTCGAGCTCGCGGCCCACGAGCTGAACGTGCCCGACCTCGGCCTGCGCATCGCCCGGCGCCAGGACCTCGCGATGCTGGGGTCGCTGGCGGTGGCGATCCAGCACTCCCCCACGCTGGGCGACGCGCTCGCGTGCACCTCGCGGTACCTCTTCGTCCACGCCGGCTCCCTGAGCCTCACCGTCGGGCCCGACCCGTCGGGCGACCGCTCCTCCGCAGCGCTGCTCTACGGACCCGCCACGAGCGCGGGTCCGGTGCAGGGCACCGACCTGGGAGTCGGTTTCGTGCACCGCACGATCACCTACCTGGTCGGCGGGCGCTACGGCCTGCGCAGCGTCGACCTGCCCTACCGGCCGGCCGCCCCACCCGCGGCGTACGAGGCGTTCTTCGGCGCGCCCGTCCGCGTGGGCCGCGACGTCCCCGCCGCGGTGCTGCGGGTGCCGCGGGAGCTGTCGTCCCACGCGCTCACCGGCGTCAACGACAACCTGCGCCGCCTCGCGCTCGCGTTCCTGGCCGAGCAGGCGCCCAGCCTCGAGCAGCGCCTGGCGCCCCGGGTGCGCGCCGTCGTGCAGGAGGCGCTCGGCACCCGTCCGGTGGACGTCGGCACGGTCGCCTCCCTGCTCGACCTGCATCCCCGCACCCTCCAGCGCCGGCTGGCCGCGGAGGGCACGACGTTCGGCGCGGTCCTCGACGACGTACGGCGCCAGGTCGCCCTGCGGCTGCTCACCACCACCCGCCTGCCCCTCGGCCAGGTGGCCGGCATGGTCGGGTTCGCCGAGCAGTCCGCGCTCTCCCGCTCGGCCCGCCGCTGGTGGGGGGCGGCTCCCCGGGCAGTGCGCTCCCGTGGCGCCGCGGGGAGCGCCACCTCGTGACCGGTGGGCGCAGAGGGGATCGAACCCCCGACCGCCTCGTTGTAAGCGAGGAGCTCTACCGCTGAGCTATACGCCCGGTGCCCGCGCGGGCGGCCACAGACTAGACGGTGGCCGGCGGGACGACGCCTACCGGATCCACCCGAGCCCGGGAATGAGTTGAGCCGCTGGCGTCTCGGGTCACCAGCGGCTCAACGACCAGAACTCTAGGCGCCCTCACCGGGCCCCGCCGGGGAACGGCCGAGGTCGGCCCCAGCGGTCCAGACCACCGCCCTCAGGCGTGGGCGGCCAGCTGCCTCAGGTGCTCGTCGAGGTCGCGTCCCTCCGAGGTGGCGTTGTGGACCGCCCAGCGCACGGTCCCGTCCCGGTCCACCACGTAGGAGGAGCGGCGCGGTGCACCGGAGCGTTCGTCGAAGACGTCGTAGGCCCGGGACACCTCACCGTGCGGCCAGAAGTCCGAGAGCAGCGGGAAGTTCAGGCCGTCGGCGTCGGCGAAGGCGCGCAGCGCGAACATCGGGTCGCAGGAGATCGCCAGGACCTCGGTGTCGAAGGTGAGGAACTCGTCCAGCCGCATCCGGACCTCCGCCATCTCGCCGGTGCAGACGCCGGAGAAGGCGAAGGGGAAGAACAGGAGCGCCACCGCCTTGCGCCCCCGGTACGACGACAGGGTCACGTCCTGGCCGAACTGGTCGCGCAGGGTGAAGTCGGGAGCCGCGCCCCCCAGGACGAGGCCGGTCACCGGTCGGCCCCGTGCTCCCCCGCGTGCTCGCCGTCACCGTCCACCTCGTGCTGCAGCTCGCGCTTGAGCACCTTGCCCGTGGCGTTGCGGGGCAGCTCGTCGAGGAAGACGATCTCGCGCGGGACCTTGTAGCGCGCGAGGTTCTCCCGGACCCAGCCCTTGAGCTCGTCCTCGTCGACGGAGGCGCCCGTGCGCACCACGACCCAGGCCTTGAGCCGCTTGCCGTAGTCGGGGTCGTCCACGCCGACCGCCGCGACCTCGACGACCGCCTCGTGGCGGGCGAGGCAGTCCTCGACTTCCTTGGGGAAGACGTTCTCCCCGCCGGAGACGATCATCTCGTCGTCACGGCCCTCGACGTAGAGCCGGCCGTCCTCGCCGATGCGGCCGACGTCGCCGGTGGCCATCAGCCCGTCGATCATGTCCTTGTGGCCGCCGCCGGTGTAGCCCTCGAAGAGCAGGTTGTTGCCCACGAAGATCCGCCCGGAGGTGCCGGCGGGCACCTCGTTCCCGTCCTCGTCGTAGATCCGGACGGTCGTCGCCCACGGCGGCATGCCGGCCGAGCCGGGCGCCTCACGCAGGTCGACGGGCGTGGCGATCGAGGCGTAGGCCACCTCGGTGGAGCCGTAGATGTTGTAGAGGTTGTCGCCGAAGTGGTCCATCCACGTGACGGCGAGGTCGCCGGGCAGCGCCGAACCGGAGGCCGCGACCACCTTGACGGTCTCCAAGGAGTACGACGACAGCACCTCCTCCTCGAGGCCGAGGATGCGCTGCAGCATCACGGGGATGACCACGAGCGAGTCGCAGCGCTCGCGCTCGACCAGCTTGAGGGCCTCCTCCGGCTCGAACTTGCGCCGCAGCACGATGGTCGAGCCGAGAAGCATGGCCAGCGCCATGTGCGCGAAGCCCCACGTGTGGAACAGGGGCGCCGCGATGTGCGTGGTCCACCCGTGCCGCAGCGGCATGCGCGAGAGCAGCGAGATCGCGGCGTCGACGCCTGCCTCGTTGCGCGGCGCGCCCTTGGGGGTGCCCGTGGTGCCCGAGGTGAGGATGACGACCCGGGAGTGGCGGGCCGGCGGGTCGAGGTCGGCGTCGTCCTGTCCGGCGAGCAGCTCCTCGAGCGTGGTCACGCCGGCGGGCTGCTCCTCGGAGTCGGTCCAACCGACCACCCGCCGCTCGACGTGGGCGCTCTCCAGCAGCCCGGTGAACTCCTCGTCGTGGACCACCACGGCGGGATCCTCGCGCTCGAGCACGTCGACCAGCTGCGGGCCGGCGAACGCGGTGTTGAGGTAGAGCAGGTCGGCGCCGAGCTTGGCCACCGCGACCGTGACGTCGACGAACCCCCGGTGGTTGCGGCACATGACCGCCACGGAGTCGCCCTCACCGACACCCTGCTCGCGCAGCGCGCGGGCCAGCGCGTTGGAGCGCCGGTGCAGCTCGCCGAAGGTGAGGGTGCCGAGCTCGTCGACGAGGCCCACCCGATCGGGGTAGCGCAGCGCCAACGACGCGAAGCCGCCCGCCGGGCCGGTCCCCCACGCCCTGACCGTGCGGGCGAGCCGGGCGAGGACCGCCGGGGAGTAGGGGCGGACGATCCCCGAGGAGGCGAGCACCTTGGCACCGGTGCCCGCGGCCGTCGCGCGGCCGAGCAGGTTGTGGAGCACGGGTCGAAACCTACGCGGGCGTCTTGGGCGCCACGAGGCGGGTCGCGGTCCAGTCCTTGCTCACCGCCGCGGTGGTCGTCTGCGCGAGCCCGGCGACGGGCGCCGCCTCCGCGATGTCGGCCGCGTCCACCGCGTTGGGACGGCCGACCTTGGGCGTGAGCAGCCAGATCGCCCCGCCACCGACGAGGTCGGTCAGCGCGTCGACGAGCCCGTCGACCAGGTCGCCGTCCTCGCGCCGCCACCAGAGCACGACCGCGTCGACGACGTTGCCGTAGTCACCGTCGACCATGTCGGCGTCGATGGTGTCCTCGATCGAGACCCGCAGCTCGTCGTCGGTGTCGTTGTCCCAGCCGAGCTCCTGCACGACCATGCCCGTCTTGAACCCGAGGCGTTCGGCGGGTCCGTCCTGCTGCGACGGGCCGCTCGGGGATTCGGTCCGGGTGGTCCCCCCACCCTCGGTCGAGCTCAACGTGGTCCTCCAGACGCGGTCGGGACGGCCGCGCTCCGCGGCCGGATGAGGAGTAGTCCAGCGGAGACCGCGCCGGACCGCAACTGTCCCGGCCCCCGAGACCCGCGGTCCGGGGGGCGTCCGGCGCTCCGGTCCGCCTACTCGCGGGTAGATTCCGTCCCTCGGGCGCGCGTGCAACGATGCAGCAGTGACCGGAGAACAAGCCACCACCTCAGGCACCCGGACCGGCTCGACCCCCTCGGTGATCCACGAGGGGCTCCCGACCCAGCTGCCCGACATCGACCCGGACGAGACCCACGACTGGCTCGACTCCTTCGACTCGCTCGTCGACGAGCGCGGACGCGAGCGCGCCCGCTACGTGATGCTGCGACTGCTCGAACGTGCCCGCCAGATGCAGGTCGGCGTCCCCGCCCTACGCAGCACCGACTACATCAACACCATCCCGCCAGAGCGCGAGCCCTGGTTCCCCGGCGACGAGGAGGCCGAGCGCCGCATCCGGTCCTTCATCCGGTGGAACGCCGCGGTGATGGTCTCCAGCGCGAACCGGAAGGGCCTGGAGGTCGGCGGACACATCGCGACGTACCAGTCGTCCGCGAGCCTGTACGAGGTGGGCTTCAACCACTTCTTCCGTGGCAAGGACTCCGACACCGAGGGCGGCGTCGGCGGCGACCAGGTCTACATCCAGGGCCACGCCTCCCCCGGCATCTACGCCCGCGCCTTCCTCGAGGGCCGGCTGAGCGAGGACCAGCTCTACCGGTTCCGCCAGGAGGTCCAGCACGGCCCGGGCCGGGGCCTCGCGTCGTACCCGCACCCGCGGCTGATGCCGGAGTTCTGGGAGTTCCCCACCGTCTCGATGGGCCTCACCGGCATCAACTCGATCTACCAGGCGCGGTTCAACCGCTACCTGCACAACCGCGGGATCAAGGACACCAGCCAGCAGCGCGTCTGGGCCTTCCTCGGTGACGGCGAGATGGCCGAGCCCGAGTCGCTGGGCGCCATCGGCGTGGCTGCCCGCGAGGAGCTCGACAACCTCACCTGGGTCATCAACTGCAACCTGCAGCAGCTCGACGGCCCCGTGCGCGGCAACGGCAAGATCATCCAGGAGCTGGAGTCGACCTTCCGCGGCGCCGGCTGGAACGTCATCAAGGTCGTGTGGGGCCGTGAGTGGGACCCGCTGCTGGCCAGCGACGTCGACGGCGTGCTCGTCAACCGGATGAACACCACGCCGGACGGGCAGTTCCAGACCTACTCCACCGAGAGCGGCGAGTACATCCGCGACCACTTCTTCGGGGTCGACCCGCGGCTGCGGGCCATGGTCGAGCACATGACCGACCAGCAGATCTCCAAGCTGCCCCGTGGCGGTCACGACTACCGCAAGGTGTACGCCGCCTTCGACGCCGCCACCAAGCACGTCGGGCAGCCGACGGTGATCCTGGCCAAGACCGTCAAGGGCTGGACGATCGACGCCCTCGAGGGCAAGAACGCCACCCACCAGATGAAGAAGCTGACCCAGGACGACCTCAAGAAGTTCCGGGACCGCCTCTACCTGCCCATCTCCGACCGCGACCTCGAGCGGTCCTACGAGGAGACCGGCGCTGCTCCGTTCTTCCACCCCGGACCGGAGTCCCCGGAGATCGCCTACATGATGGAGCGGCGGGCCGCCCTCGGGGGCTCGCTCCCCAAGCGGGTCGTCCGCGCCAAGCCGCTGACGCTGCCCGGCGACAAGACCTACGCCGAGCTCAAGCAGGGCTCCGGCAAGAACGCGGTCGCCACCACCATGGCCGTGGTCCGCCTGCTCAAGGATTGGGTCAAGGACCCCGAGATCGGCAAGCGGATCGTGCCCATCGCCCCCGACGAGTACCGCACGTTCGGCATGGACGCGATGTTCCCGAGCGCGAAGGTCTACAACCCGGCCGGCCAGCAGTACGAGTCGGTGGACCGCAACATGTTGCTCTCCTACAAGGAGTCCGCCCAGGGCCAGATGCTCCACGAGGGCATCTCGGAGGCGGGCGCCATGGCGTCCGCGACGGCGGCCGGCTCGGCGTACGCGACGCACGGCGAGCACATGATCCCGTTCTACATCTTCTACTCGATGTTCGGGTTCCAGCGGACCGGCGACTCGATCTGGGCCATGGCCGACCAGCTCGCCCGCGGCTTCCTCATCGGCGCCACCGCCGGCCGGACGACCCTGACGGGCGAGGGCCTGCAGCACGCGGACGGCCACTCGCCGCTGCTCGCCGCGACCAACCCCGCGGTCGTCCACTACGACCCGGCCCTCGCCTACGAGGTCTCCCACATCATGCGGTCCGGCCTCGAGCGGATGTACGGCGAGGGCGGCCCCGACGGGTCCGGCGAGAACGTCATCTTCTACCTCACCGTCTACAACGAGCCGGTGCGCCAGCCCAAGGAGCCCGACGACGTCGACGTCGAGGGCATCCTGCGAGGCATGCACCGCGTCTCACCGGC
Organism: Nocardioides ureilyticus; assembly: GCF_051280745.1. Lineage (NCBI taxonomy): Bacteria > Bacillati > Actinomycetota > Actinomycetes > Propionibacteriales > Nocardioidaceae > Nocardioides > Nocardioides ureilyticus. The sequence goes on from NZ_JBNCOG010000029.1 coordinate 33,864, forward strand.
CTCGGGCGAGGGACCGAAGGTGACCCTGCTCGGCTCGGGCGTCGGGTTCCCGTGGGTGGAGGACGCCCGCCGGATGCTGGCCGAGGAGTGGGGCGTGCAGGCCGAGACCTGGTCGGTCACCTCGTGGAACGAGCTGGCCCGCGACGCCATCGAGGCCGAGGAGTGGAGCCTGCTCCACCCCGGCGAGGAGCCGCGCACGTCGTACGTCGAGGAGCGGCTCGTCGACGTGGAGGGGCCGGTCGTGGCCGTCTCGGACTTCATGCGGGCCGTCCCGCTGCAGATCGCCCGCTGGGTTCCCGGTGACTACCGGGTGCTCGGTGCCGACGGGTTCGGCTTCGCCGACACCCGGCCCGCGGCACGCCGCTACTTCCACATCGACGCCCAGTCGGTCGTCGTCCAGGCCCTCCAGGCGCTGGCCGACGCCGGGCAGATCGACCGCTCGCAGGTCGAGAAGGCCTTCCAGGCGTACCGGATCGACGACCCGACGGCCGTCGCCGGCGTCGAGCAGGAGGGCGGCGACGCCTGAGGCGACACCCCCGGACGCCGCTCAGGCGGAGCTGATCTCGGTCACCGAGGCCAGCTCCGCCTGGGTCGAGCAGCCGTCCTCGAGCAGACGGCGGAACCGCTCCCGGTCGTAGGTCGAGGGCTGCGTCGTGCGGACGAAGTCGTGCAGCAGCCTCGCGAAGCGCTCCGGGTGGTCCTTGTGGGGGAAGTGGCCCGCGTTCGGGAGCACCTCGACGCGCGCGCCGGGTGCGAGCCGCGCGGCGACCTCCGCGTGGCGGGCCGGGATCACCGTGTCGTCGTGGCCCCACACGACCGCCATCGGCATCTCCTCGGTCAGGTAGGCCCGGTCGGCCATCGTGACGACCTGGCCGCGCCAGTCGACGACCGCCCGCACCACGTGGCGGATGGCGTGGCGGGCGGCGGGGTCCTTGAAGGACTCCACGATGTCGGCCACCTCGCCGAGGTCCCGCAGGTGGCGCGAGGGCGCTGCGGCCAGCGCCTTCATGGCCGCGCGGCCGGCGTGACGGAGGCCGGGCAGCGCGAGCACCCCCATGGCCTGGTGGAAGCCCGGAGTCGTGATCGCCCGGATCGCCGGCGACACCTCGGGTCCGAGCCCGCCTGAGGCGACGAGGACCAGCCGATCGGTCCGCTCTGGGAACTGGTAGGCGAACTGCATCGCCACCCCGCCGCCGAAGCTGTGGCCGACCACCGTGACCCGGTCGACGCCGAGCACGGTCAGCAGGTCGCGCATGCCGTTGGCGAAGCCACCGAGGCTGTAGTCGGCGCGCGGCTTGGCCGAGTCGCCGTGGCCCAGCAGGTCCGGCGCGATCACCGTGTAGCGGCGGGCCAGCAACCCGATCACCGGCGCCCACGTCGTGTGGTCGCAGCCCAGTCCGTGGAGCAGCAGGAGCGCGGGCCCGCTGCCGACCTTCACGAAGGCCCGGCGGTGCCCGTGGATGGTCACGTGCTGCACGTCGTACGGGTGGTCGGGCACCGGGTCCTCCTGCGGCGGAGCTGAGGGGCGAAGGTCGACAGGTTCGCGCACTGCTGGGGCGCCGCGCGTCCTCCGACCGGTCAGTTCGCCGGCCGGGAGGACTAGCCTCGCCCCGTGGCGACCCGTCCTGCAGGAGTACCCCGGACCCGCACCGCCGATTCCCTGCGGCGGGCGACAGGGGCCCTCAGCACGGCCGCGACCGCCCGGATGGACGCCGAGCTGCCGTGGTTCCGGGAGCTGAGCGCCGAGGACCGCTCCTGGGTCGGACTCATCGTCCAGGCCGGCATCAAGCGCTTCGTCGACTGGTTCATCGCCGACGACGACGCCCACGCCCCCGGCGCTAACCAGCTGGCCGCCTCGGTGTTCGGCGCCGCGCCGCGCGCGCTCGCCGGCGTCATCACCCTGCAGCAGACGGTCGACCTCGTGCGCCTCTCCATCGAGGTGGTCGAGTCCGACATCGACCGCCTCCTCGCGCCCGAGGACGTGCCGACCGTCCGCGCCGCGGTGCTGCGCTACGCCCGGGAGGTGGCCTTCGCGACCGCCGAGGTCTATGCACGCGCGGCCGAGGTCCGCGGCGCCTGGGACGCCCGGCTGGAGGCCCTCGTCGTCGACGCCGTGCTGCGGTCGGAGGCCGACGAGGCCGTGCTGAGCCGGGCGAGCGCCCTGGGCTGGGGATCGGCGGGCGACGTCGCCGTCGTGCTGGGGACGGTGCCCGAGCGGCGGCCCGCCACCGACCTGCCGGAGGAGGTACGCCGGGTCGCGCGCGCTGCGGGCCTCGAGGCGCTCTGCGCCGTGCAGGGCGACCGGCTGGTGGTCCTCCTGGGCGGTGTCGAGGACCCGCGCGTGGCGGCCGAGACGATCGTCGGCCTGTTCGGCGACGGGCCGGTCGTGGTGGGCCCGGCCGCCGACGACCTCGCGAACGCCCACGTGTCGGCCCGCGCAGCCGTGTCTGCCCACCGGGCGGCCGCGGGCTGGCCGACGGCACCACGACCGGTCCAGAGCATCGAGCTGCTGCCCGAGCGTGCCCTCGCCGGGGACGGCCATGCCCGGCGCCACCTCGTCGAGGAGGTCCACCTCCCGCTCGTCCGTGCCCGCGGCACCGTCGCCGAGACCCTGTCGACCTACCTGGACCAGGGCTCCTCGATCGAGGCGACCGCACGGGCGCTCTTCGTGCACCCGAACACCGTCCGGTACCGGCTGCGGCAGGTCGCCGACCTGACCGGCTTCAGCCCCAGCCGGCCGCGGGACGCCTTCGTCCTGCGGATGGCCCTCGTCCTCGGGCGGCAGTCCATCCGCACGACCTGAGCTGTTTGTAGGGGTCCCACAACAATCGGGCCTCCGTTTTCGTGCTCGTCGGAGGGGAGCGAACCGGTCTCTCAGGGCAGGCTGGAGCACGTGCTCGTCATCGTCGCGCCCGGCCAGGGTGCCCAGTCCCCCGGCTTCCTCCGCCCGTGGCTCGAGGACCCGACGTTCGCCTCGCGCTTCGAGTGGCTGGCGACCGTCGCCGGGATCGACCTCGTCACGCACGGGACCGAGTCCGACGCCGAGACGATCCGCGACACCCGGGTCGCCCAGCCGCTCCTGGTCGCCACCGGCCTGGTCGCCGCCCTCGAGCTCTTCCCCCACCCCGCCGACGCCTTCGCCCGGATCGGTGCGGTCGCCGGCCACAGCGTCGGCGAGCTGACCGCGGCCGCCGGCGCCCGGGCGATCACCGCCGAGCAGGCGATGGTGCTGGTCCGCGAGCGTGGTAACGCCATGGCGCAGGCGTCGGCCACGACCCCGACCGGGATGACCGCGGTGCTGGGCGGGGACCGCGAGGAGGTCCTCGCGGCGCTCGACCGCCACGGCCTGACGGCGGCCAACGACAACGGACCCGGCCAGCTCGTGGCCGCCGGCACGGTCGAGCAGCTCGCCGCCCTGGCCGACGACGCACCGCCGAAGGCCCGGCTGGTGCCGCTGAGCGTCGCCGGCGCCTTCCACACCGAGCACATGCGCCCGGCCGTCGACCGCGTCGCCCACCTGGCCCGCTCGGTGTCGACGCACGACCCGCGCACGCGGGTGATCTCGAACCGCGACGGCCACGTCGTCCACGACGGCAGGGAGGTCCTGCGCCGGATCGTCGGGCAGATCGCCACCCCGGTACGGTGGGACCTCTGCCTCGAGACGATGGCCGACCTGGGCGTCACCGGCATCCTCGAGATGCCGCCTGCCGGGACCCTCACCGGCATCGCCAAGCGTGCGCTCAAGGGCGTCGCGACCTTCGCCCTCAAGACACCGGACCAGCTCGACGCCGCGCGCGCCTTCTGCGAGGAGCACGGCGAGTCCTCGGAGATGGAGACCTCACCGACCTGGCGGATGGTCGTCTCGCCGGCGAAGGGGACCTTCCACCTCGCCGGCGCGGTCGCCGGCGCTCCGGTGCTCACCGCCGGCACGGCGATCGGCGACGTCGCCAGCCTGCGCGACCGGATCTCGGTGACCGCCCAGCACGGCGGCCAGGTCGTGGAGTGGCTGGTCGAGGACGGCGACCTGGTCTCCCCCGGCCAACCGCTGCTCCGGCTGCACCCCGAGGGCGCCGCGTGAGCGCCGCCCTGCGTCCGCCGAGCGGCTCCCCCCACGCTCGCCTGTGGGGCATCGGCTCCTACCGTCCCGCGCGGGTCGTGGCCAACGCCGAGCTGGTCGAGGCCATCGACTCCAGCGACGAGTGGATCCAGCAGCGGACCGGGATCCGCGAGCGCCGCTTCGCCTCGCCCGAGGAGACGGTGCAGATGATGTCGGTCGCCGCGTCCCGGCAGGCGCTGGAGCGCGCCGGCGTCGACGCGCGCCAGATCGACTGCGTGGTCGTCGCGACGGTCAGCCACCTGCTGCAGACGCCGGCCGTGGCGACCGCGATCGCCCATGAGCTGGGCACCGACCAGGCCGCGGCGTTCGACATCTCGGCCGCGTGCGCCGGCTTCTGCCACGGGATCTCGCTGGCCGCCGACATGGTCCGCGGCGGGAGCGCCCGGCACGTCCTCGTCATCGGCGTCGAGCGGCTCTCCGACATCACCGACCTCACCGACCGCGGGACCGCCTTCATCTTCGCCGACGGCGCCGGTGCGGCCGTCGTCGGCCCCAGCGACGAGCCGGGCATCGGGCCGGTCGTGTGGGGGTCGGACGGGGAGCAGTTCGACCTCATCCGCACCCGCGAGGACTGGCGCGACGTCCTCGCCGCCGACGCGCCGGTGATGCCCCACCTGGTGATGCAGGGCAGCGCGGTCTTCCGTTGGGCCTCGTTCACCATGGCCAAGGTCGGCCTGCAGGCCCTGGACCGCGCGGGCGTCGCCCCCGACCAGCTCGACTGCTTCGTCCCGCACCAGGCGAACATGCGGATCACCGACGCCATGGCCCGCGCCATGAAGCTCCCGGAGACGGTCCGCATCGCCCGGGACATCGCCGAGCAGGGCAACACCTCCGCAGCCTCCATCCCGCTCGCCCTCGACCGGATGCTCGCCGAGGGCGACGCCCGGTCCGGCGACACCGCGCTGCTCATCGCCTTCGGCGCCGGCTTGGCGTACGCCGCCCAGGTCGTCACCGTGCCCTGACCCCACGTCGGGGACCGTCCGCACCACCCAACCGAGAGGAACCACCAGCATGGCCACCACTGAGGAGATCCGCTCCGACCTCGCCGAGATCGTCAACGAGGTCGCCGGCGTGGACGCCGCCGACGTCCAGCTCGACAAGTCGTTCGTCGAGGACCTCGACGTCGACTCGCTGTCGATGGTCGAGGTCGTCGTCGCCGCCGAGGAGAAGTTCGGCGTCACGATCCCCGACGACGAGGTCAAGAACCTCCGGACCGTCGGCGACGCCGTCGCCTACATCGAGCGCGCCTCCGCCTGACCGCACCGATCCCGGCCGCCGCCGGACCATCCCGCCGCACGCCCACTCCCCGAGGAGAACCATGTCCGCCACCCGCGTCGTCGTCACCGGCCTGGGATCGACCTCCCCCGTCGGGGGCGATGCCCCCTCCACCTGGACCGCGCTGCTCGAGGGCCGCTCCGGTGTCGCGGTGCTCGAGGAGGAGTGGGCCGAGCCCCTCGGCGCGCGCATCGCGGCGAAGGTGGCCGTGGAGCCCTCGGAGGTCCTCGACCGGGTCAAGGCCCGGCGGATGGACCGCTCGGGGCAGCTCGCCATGGTCGCCGCCCAGGAGGCCTGGGCCGACGCCGGGCTGAGCGGCACCGCCACGGAGGCGGGCGTCGACCCCGATCGCCTCTCCGTGGCGATGGCGTCCGGGATCGGCGGGGTCACCACCCTGCTGCAGAACTACGACTCACTGCTCGAGAAGGGCCCGCGCCGGGTGTCCCCGCTGGCCATCCCGATGCTGATGCCGAACGGACCGGCCGCCGGCATCGGCCTGGCGCTCGGGGCGCGGGCGGGCGTGCACACGCCCGTCTCGGCCTGCGCCTCCGGCAACGAGGCGATCGCGCTGGGCATCGACCTCATCCGCCTCGGGCGGGCCGACATCGTCGTCTGCGGTGGGACCGAGGCAGCGGTGCACGTCCTGCCGATGGCCGCGTTCGGCCAGATGATGGCGCTCTCCAAGCGCAACGACGACCCGACCGCCGCGTCGCGGCCGTGGGACAAGGGCCGCGACGGCTTCGTCCTCGGCGAGGGCGCCGCCGTCCTCGTCCTCGAGTCCGCCGAGCACGCCGCTGCTCGCGGCGCCCGGGTGTACGCCGAGGCGGCCGGCGCGGGCATCACCGCGGACTCCCACGACATCGCCCAGCCCGACCCGGTCGGAGCCGGCGCCACCCGCGCGATGCGGACCGCCCTGGAACGCGCCGACCTCTCCCCCGCCGACGTCGTCCACATCAACGCCCACGCCACCTCCACCCCCCAGGGCGACGTCGCCGAGGCGCTCGCCATCCGCAACGCCCTCGGGGACGCCGCCGGGGGCGCGGTGCTGACCTCGACCAAGTCGATGACCGGGCACCTGCTCGGCGCCGCCGGCGCGCTGGAGTCCGTGGCCACGGTGCTGGCCCTCCACCACCGCACCGTCCCGCCCACCATCAACCTCGAGGATCCCGAGGACGTGGGCCTCGACCTGGCCGACAAGGTCCGCGACCTGCCTGCCGGTGACGTCGCCGCCCTCAACAACTCCTTCGGCTTCGGCGGCCACAACGTGGCCATCGCCTTCCGGAGCGCCTGATGACCGCCGACGCCGCCACGACGGCGACCGCTCCCCGCACCACCACCAAGGTGCCGCGGGACCAGGACCCCCGCCACCCGTTGACCAGGCTGCGGGCGCTCCTCGACGACGACACGCTCACGCTGATCAGCCCCGACGACGACTCGGGGATGCTCGCCGCGGTGGGCACCGTGGGCGGCACCCGCGTCGTCGCGTTCTGCTCCGACGCCACCGTCATGGGTGGAGCGATGGGCGACCAGGGCTGCCGCGTGGTGGTCGACGCCTACCACCGCGCCCTCACCGACCGGGTCCCGATCATCGGGCTGTGGCACTCCGGCGGCGCACGACTGGCGGAGGGCGTCCTCTCCCTCCACGCCGTCGGGCGGATCTTCCAGGTGATGACCCAGGCGTCCGGCCAGGTCCCGCAGATCTCGGTGGTGCTCGGCCCCGCCGCCGGCGGCGCGGCGTACGGCCCGGCGCTGACCGACGCCGTGATCCTCGGCCCGGAGGGCCGGATCTTCGTCACCGGCCCCGACGTCGTGCGCTCCGTGACCGGTGAGGACGTCGACATGCTGCGGCTCGGCGGCCCCGAGCCGCACGGCCGCCGGTCGGGGGTCGTGCACATCCTGGCCGAGTCCGAGCGCGAGGCGCTCGACCGCGCCCGTGACCTGGCCACCCTCCTCGGCACCCAGGGCAGCCTGCGCGTCGAGGAGGTCGAGGACCGCGACCTGGAGGCGGTGCTGCCGGAGTCGCGCAAGCGGGCCTACGACGTCCACCCGCTCGTCGAGTCGGTCCTCGACGAGGGCACCATGCTGGAGCTCCACGCTCGGTGGGCCCCGAACATCGTCACCGCGCTCGGTCGGCTGGGCGGGCGCACGGTCGGTGTCGTCGCCAACAACCCGCTGCGCCTGGGCGGCTGCCTGGACTCCCTCTCCGCGGAGAAGGCGTCCCGCTTCGTCCGGATGTGCGACGCCTTCGGCGTGCCGCTGGTGGTGCTCGTCGACGTGCCGGGCTACCTGCCGGGTGTCGGCCAGGAGTGGGACGGCGTGGTCCGCCGCGGCGCGAAGCTGCTGCACGCGTTCGGGGAGTGCGTGGTCCCCCGCGTCACCCTGGTGACCCGCAAGACCTACGGCGGCGCCTACATCGCCATGAACTCCCGCTCGTTGGGGGCCACCCGCGTCTTCGCCTGGCCGGGCGCGGAGGTCGCGGTCATGGGGGCGGTCGCAGCGGTCCGGGTGCTGCACCGACGACGCCTCGCCGAGGTGGCACCGGAGATCCGGCCCCAGGTCGAGGCGGAGCTGGCCGCCGAGCACGAGCAGCTGGCCGGCGGGGTCGACCGGGCCGTCGAGATCGGCGTGGTCGACGAGGTCGTCGACCCGGCGCTCACCCGCAGCGCCCTGGCCCGCGCCATCGACGATGCCGTGCAGGCCGGCGGCGTCCACCGCGGCGCCCACGGCAACATCCCGCTCTGACCGGCCCCGGCGGCCCACCTCCCGGTCGCGGCCCGCTCATCCCCACGGGGCCGTAACCGCGGGCGGCACCTACCGTTGGTCCTCCGAGACCGTCGTCACACTGTCGGAGGAACCCATGACCCGCACGACCCCCCGGGCGGTCGTCGCGCTCGTCGTGACCACGCTCGCGGTGCTCGCCGGCGCCCTGCAGCCCGTCGCGGCCTACGAGCACAAGGACTGGGGCAAGACGGCGTCGTTCGACCGGTGGATCCGGCCGGGCTGCCACGAGTACAACTACCGCTACGTCGTCGACCCGCCCAGCGACGACTGGGCCGCGGAGATCTTCCTCGTCGACCGCACGGGCGAGAAGATCGCGAGCCACGCGCTCGACGTGGACGTCAACCCGGCGAGGGGCAAGCGGCAGTGGACGCTGTGCCGGCCGACGATCAAGCCGGGTCGCTTCAAGATCAAGATGCGCGTCACCTGGCAGACCAGCATCATCGAGATCAACAAGGGCTGGGTGAAGCCCTCGTACTTCCGCCTGGAGCCCAAGCGCCGCTGACGCGCGCTGTGACTCCTGGCGCGCCGGTCGTCCTCGGCTCAGACCACCTGGTGGAGCCAGCGCACCGGGGCGCCGTCACCGGCGTGCCGGAAGGTCTCGAGCTCGTCGTCCCACGGCTTGCCGAGCAGCTTGTCGATCTCGACCAGGAGCGTGGTCTCGCCGAGGGCCGCCTTCACCACGGCGGCCTTGAGCCGGTCCTCCGGGATCATGATGTCCCCGTGCAGGCCCGTGACGGCGTGGAAGACGCCCAGCTCCGGGGTGTAGGAGTAGCGCGCACCCTCGGTCCCCGAGGTGGGCTCCTCGGTCACCTCGAAGCGCAGGTGGTTCCAGCCGCGCAGCGCCGAGGCGATGGCGGCAGCCGAGCCGGGCGCGCCGGCCCACGAGAGCTCGGCACGATAGGTGCCCGCCTGCGCCGGCTGGGGCGTCCAGTCGGCGTTGACGGCAGCACCAAGCACACCACCGACGGCCCACTCGATGTGCGGGCACAGCGCGGACGGCGCTGAGTGGACGTACAGGACGCCCCTCGTCGCGGTGCGGGTAGCAGTGCGTGCGGTCACCGTGACCTCCTTCATCCTCCGGCGCGAGCTACGCCTTCCCCAGCGGTCTCGTACGGGAGTGAAGTCGATCGAGTGACAGCGATGTAGTTGTGGTTCCCATTGTGACCCATCCGGCTGCCAATCACCAGCGGTATGGACATGTGGCGCGTCACCGGCGCCGCGACGCCACCGGTCAGCCGGCGGCAGCGGCGCCCTCCGGTGCACCGCCCAGCGCGAGCAGCGCTCCGAGGACCTCCTCGGTGACCCCCAGGCCCCCGAGGTGGCTCTCCCCCTCGATGACGGACAGGGCGGCGTGCGGCAGGCGGTCGACGACGTGCTGGCCGTGACGGAGCGGCACGATGTGGTCGCCGTCGCCGTGCCACCACCGCACGGGGACCCGCACCTCGTCCAGCCGGAATCCCCAGTCGCGGGTCAGCAGGACGAGATCCGTCAGCGGAGCGGAGGCCTGGAAGCGGCTGCCGTTGAGGAGGTCGTCCACGAACATCGCCTTGAACTCCGGTCGGGCGACCAGGCGCCGGTCCCCCGGTGGCTGGAGCGCGGCGTACGCGTCCAGGAAGCTGCCCGCCGCCGGGCGGACCAGGCGGACGAAACCCGTGAGCGCCACCCCGAGCGGCACCCGCGCGACCGCGAGCAGCGGTGCCAGCTGCACCGCCAGCTGGATCGGCCCACCCTCGGCCGCGTCGGGGCCCACGGTCGGAGCCACTCCGCCCAGCACGCCGATCCCGAGCACCCGATCGGGCAGCACCGCACCGGCCGCCAGGACGTAGGGCCCGCCACCGGAGAGCCCGACGAGCCGCACCGTGTCGACGGCGAGCGTGTCGAGCAGGAGCTCGAGGTCCCGGGTCCAGTCGAGCACGTCGGGGTAGACGTGCGGCGTCGACGTGCCGATCCCGGGACGGTCCACGCCGATGATCCGTACGCCACGGTCCGCGGCGAGGGCACGCGCCTCGAGCGGCACCTGGCGCCGGCCACCCGGGGTCCCGTGCATCCAGACGATCGCCGGACCGCGGCGCGCACCGTACTCGGCGAAGCTCAGCCGTCGCCCGTCGCGCACGGCGACGCTGCCCTCCAGCGCCGGCCGGTCGACGTTCCTCATGCCCGGGAGTGTGGCACGGGTGCCGCGCCGTCGTGGCCCAGCGTCTCGGTGCCCGGGGTGGTCCCGCGGGGCCGTCTTCTGGAGCCGTCACGGCGACCGGAGCGCACCGCCCTGGACGACGTTGGCGGCATCGGTGAGGGCACCGAGACGGACAGCGTCCTCCCCCGTGGGAGGCTCGCGGTCCTCGACGACGTCGACCACCACGCAGGTGACGTTGTCCCGGCCCCCGGCGGCCAGAGCCTCCTCCAGGAGCAGCCGGGCCGCATCGTCGGTCCGGGGGCCGCCGAGCAGCTCGGCGATGCGCTCCTCCGACACCAGGTCGCTGAGCCCGTCACTGCACAGCAGGAGGCGGTCGCCCACCACGACGTCGACGGCGACCACGTCGATCTCCTGCTCGGCGGGGTCGCCGTCCAGCGACCGGAGCACGACGTTGCGCCACGGGTGCCGGGCCAGGTCCCCGGCGCGCAGCTGCCCCGACTCGAGGAGGTGCGCGACGTAGGTGTGGTCCGTCGAGAGCCGGACGAGCGTCCCGCCCCGCAGGCGGTAGGCACGGGAGTCCCCGACGTGGCCGAGGACCACCCGGTCGCCGTCGGAGAGCACCGCCGTGAGGGTCGTCGCCATCCCCAGCCGGCTCAGGTCGCGCTGGATCGCCCGCCGGATGCCGGCGCGGGCCAGGTCGGTCGCCCGGGCGAACACCTCCTCGGGGTCGCCGACCCCGCTCGCGACGGCGTCGAGGAACGCCTGCGCCGCCGTGGCCGAGGCCACCTCGCCCGCCGCAGCACCGCCGACACCGTCCGCGACCAGGCACAGCCCCCCACCGACGAAGCCGGAGTCCTCGTTGTTGCTGCGGACGAGGCCCACGTCGCTCACCCCGGATCCCACGAACCGCAGCATCGCTCCTCCTTCGGAAGGCCCCGCGCGACGCACGGTCATCGAGGCAGTGCTCCGCAGTACCCGCCGCCGGGACCCGGCACTCAACGGCGCTCCGTGACGTGGCCTACTCTCCCGCCATGACCACCACGGCACCCCTCGAGGTCAGCCGACGGCGCCGGGCCGTCCGCGTCGCGCTCTGGGTCGCGCTCGCGGTCGCGGTCGCCGCCGTGCTCGCGTGGTACACGACCCGGCCACCGGCCCTTCCGACGTCCCCCGCCACGCCGCAGGCGACGACGCCCGTCGGCGTACCGGTCTACGTCGGCATGTTCGCCGCACGGCACGACTTCGCGCGGACCCTGACGGTCGACGGCGTCAAGGTCGAGGCGACCGCGAACACCGAGGTCGACGTGGCGCCACTGCTCTGCCGGGGTGGCGCCTTCACCGCGACGTCGGACCCCGAGGCGTTCTGCAGCGAGCTGGTCGACCCCGAGGGGCAGCGCCTCACGCCCGGCGACTCGCTGGTCGTCGAGGTCACCGGGCAGCTGCCCGCCGTGGTGGTCATCGACCGCGTGCGCGTCGGGTACCAGGACGGCATCAGGGCCGGCACCCAGCCGGCGGGCGTCGCCCACGCGGTCGTCAGGGTGCTGGGCCGCTGAGCGACCCGGCGCCCGTCGCAAGTCAGTCCTGCGGGATCCGCTTCTCGAGCGCTTCGGCGCGGTCGGCTGCATCGGTGATCTCGTCGCTGTCGATGGCGTGCGTGCGGTGGAACCAGGCCAGCGCATCGGTCAGCCGCCCCGCCGCCTCGAGGGTGTCGGCGTAGGCGTACCGCAGGCGCACCACCCAGGACGCGCGGGTCTTCGAGGTCAGCGGGGCGAGCTCGAGCGTGCGCAGGGCAGCGTCGAGCTGGCCCATGTCCCGTCGGGCACCGGCCTCGACGATCGTCATCTCGGCCTTGGCCTCGGGAACGAAGTTGGCCACCGACGGGCTCTTCGCCAGCTTCAGGGCCTGGTCGGGGTGGCCGAGCGCCCGGTGGCAGTCGGCCATGATCGGCAGGTACGCCGTCCCCCCGTTCATCCGCTTCGCCGCGCGCAGCTCGGCCAGCGCCTCGGCGTAGTGACCAGCGGCGTAGGCGGCCTCGCCGGTGGCCTCGCGGACCACGGCCAGGCGTGGCGCGCGGGCCCGGGCGGCGAGCGTGTGCTGGTACGCCGTCTCCGGGTCGTCGTCGATCAGCGAGCCCGCCGCCGCGAGGTGCCGCGCCACGCGGGAGGCCAGCTTCTCGGGCAGGCCCCTGAGCTGAGCCGTGATCGCCCGGTCGAGCTCCTTGCCGGTGATGTCCTCCGGGAGGTCGGGACCGTCGTACCGCGCCTGCTCCGACGTGCGGTCGCCCTGCTTCTCCGCAGGCCGCTTCCAGTCGTCCTTGCGGCCGGGACGGGAACCCTTGCCTGCCCGGTCGGGACGGCCACCGCCACCACTGTCCCGGCCGCCGCGGCGCTCACGGCGATCATCCGATGTGGGGTCGAAGCGCTCAGCGCGCTCGCTCGAGCGGCCCGAGCGGGCGGCGGGCTTCCCGCCGGACTGGCCCGACCGGCCGCCGGCCGAGGAGCCCTTGCCCCCGCGTGGACCCGTGGGACGACCTCCGCTCCCCGTCCCTCGGGACGGGCGCTGGCTGCGACGATCCTCGGCCACGACGTACCTCTGCACTTCCCGGGCCACTCGGCCCGATTCGCTGACTTGCCGGAGAAACACGTAGAGGCCACCTTGCGGTGGCCTCTACGGAGTGTATGTCCGGCGGCGTCCTACTCTCCCACAACCTCGCGGTTGCAGTACCATCGGCGCTGAAAGGCTTAACTTCCGGGTTCGGGATGGGACCGGGTGTTTCCCTTTCGCTATGGCCGCCGTAACTCTTGTGGTCACACCCAGGCCGGCTGTTGCCGGCGGGGTGTTTCCAGGTCTCTGTTCACATGTGATGGATCGTGTGCGCCACCCAGGCACCCCGCCAAGCGGGGGCACCACGGGAGCGTGTGTGGTGAATTGGTTCGTGGACGCGAGCAC